>NZ_JBSOQX010000008.1:0-119487 GCF_053819265.1 Lacticaseibacillus sp. 30 | reverse complement strand
CAAAAAAAGCCCGACTTAAACAGCCGGACTACCAACCCACTTTTTTTCTTAGTGACTCGCTTTAACCGCGTAAACAACCCGGATTGGAGTGGCTCGCACGCGTAATAACCGTGCGGCCTCCACATTGCCATGGGCCGCGCGGATGCATAGCATCCGCCGTGCCTGCTTTGCCACTAGCAATGTGGGGAAGTTTTTAGGGAAAAGTAAAGCGAATAACTCCTCATTCGTCGCGCCAATCAATGATAAGGGACACCTTTCTGCTTGCTGTAATTTGTGCATAGTGTAGCATGTTTCTCAGCAGGCGCCAAGGGGTAATTGATGTTTTTGTTATTTTACTTACCGAGACTTAATTTAATCGGCCTTTGGCAATCAAATCAGTATTTAAAAACCAGTGTACGGCCGGATCGCCTTGTAGGCGGCTGTAAGGTAGCGGCGTTTTCCCTTGTGCAGCAAGTTGCTTGTTGAGGTAATTCCGAAGAATCCAAGGCTCTTCAATTTGATCAACCTGCAATTGCAAAACCGCTTCGACATGCTCCGGCGTGGTCGCAAGATCTTGGGCAGCTTGCTCAAGTGTGACGCCAGCCAAGTTAAAGTTAGCTGCCAGTTCTTTCTTCGTGTTGCGTCGTTCAATGATGGTTAAAGACATAATTTTGCTCCCTTCAAAGGGTCATAAACGCCGGCAAGGTTATTGCAAGGCTTTCAACACT
Source organism: Lacticaseibacillus sp. 30 (assembly GCF_053819265.1). Taxonomy (NCBI): domain Bacteria; kingdom Bacillati; phylum Bacillota; class Bacilli; order Lactobacillales; family Lactobacillaceae; genus Lacticaseibacillus; species Lacticaseibacillus sp. 30. The sequence continues at coordinate 118,780 of NZ_JBSOQX010000008.1, read as the reverse complement.
TGCTTCAACGTCACCGTCAGTGCTTCTGGATCAGGCACGTTTGCCGCAAAGGCCTTTTCCAGTACTTGAAACAAATCACGAACTTGCTCGGCGGTTGTCTCGCCCTCATCAGTCAAAAACAGTTGCCGCTCACGTTCGCTGTGCGGTGCCATTCGTTTTTCCAAAAGCCCGCGTTGGATCAAACTTTTAATCAAATTAGATACGCTAGCCGGTCCCCGACTTAATTCGACACTGACCTGTCGTTGATTAGCGCCTGGATTAGCGGCAATAAACGTAAGCACCTTGGCTTGATCGCTATTGAGATCCAAATTGCTTAAATGTTGATTCAAAAAATACTTCTGTAGTTTTGCGAGCTGATAAACCAGCCCGGAAATGTTCGATTCACTTTGCATTATCAAAACCTCCATGATAACCAGTATACGTCTTTCTGTTTCATATGCAACAGTTTCATGGACACCTTAATGCTGCATTGTTTTATTTTGTAAAAATGCGTCAGGTCATTAGCACCGCCGCATGCCTACTCAGAAAATGCATACCCTGCGACGGATCTGGATCATTATCCGTCAGTTTTGTCCAAACAAAAGTCGGTCCCAACGAAAAGAATCCCATCGTTAGAACCGACTATTTTTCAATATTTAATTCGGAGAATCTCACTCATCATCGTATATTTCAAGTCTGACGACTAGTCATCATCCCCATGAATTAACGTCCACTTACCGGAATCATCGTTAAACTTGCTCATCTGATCATGGATTTCATCATAGCGGTATTTACCGTGCAAGGCGCCGCTATCTTTATCGTAAACATCGACTTCCTTCATGTTAGTTGCCGGAGATGTCACCTCGACGCGATAGTCATCCAAATCAAAATCGTCATAATCGGCCGCCATTTGCGCAACTTCACGATTGCTTAAATCACTGTCACTGCGACTCTCATCGTCATCGCGACTATCTTCGGCCGATTCACGGGCATTGGCGAGTGATTCGCTGGCTGCTTCTTGAGAGGCCGAAGCCGAAGTTGATTCAGCCACTCGTGAATCCGAGGCGGATGCAGCCGCAATTGACGAAGCAGAGGCACTCGCCGCCGCTGAGCTGGATGAATCCAGTGCCTCAGTTCGAGCTTGCTGCTGGCGGTTTTGAAAGAATAAGAAAGCTGCTAGCAAAACAACAGCTGCCACCAACACAATACTAACAATGACCCAAGGACGGCCATGCGGTTGCTTCTGCCCACCGCCACCATTTGATCGCCGACGCGTCGCATTCGGCGGCACAGCCCCTGAAGCCAGTGGCTGTTGTCCTGATGGCTGACTGGTTTGCATCTGACCATTCACTTCACTACCTTGTCCTTGCGCCGGTTGTTCTTGTGCCAGGCCACCCTTTTCAGCACGATATTGGGCAAGATTAAACCCGCAATTATGGCAAAAGGCTTCGTCAGCGCTAACTTGTACGCCACAATTTGGACAATATTCCATAAAAAAACGCCCCCTCAATTTCTTTGCTGCAAGCTAGCGCAGCTTTTTTTAAATATTAGTTGGTTGTTGCTCTTGGTAGCTGTTGCAGCAACCACTGATACGCTGCTGGCAACGCCTGCTGCCAATAGTTAAATCCATGTGTGCCAGCCGCTGACCAGCTAGTAGTCGGTGTCACCCCCACTGCCTGAAGCTGTGAGGCAAAATGAGTGACATCAGTAAATGGCACAGTTGTATCAGCTTGTCCTGACGCCAAATAAACTTTCAAACCAGCAAGTCGGTCTGCCGTCAGCATGTTGGCAGGTTGATCGGCATCCCAACGGGCCTGATCCCATTGGCCATGAGTTAAAAAGGCTGGCATTCGTGATTGGGCCGCTTCAGGTACCTGCTGCCAAACTGCAGGCGACAAAGCCGCGACGATCCGAAACTGTTGAGGTTCGGCTAGCACCAGTCTTAGGGCACCATAGCCGCCCATCGACACGCCGCCAACCGCATAGGCATCCGCCTGCGATAAAAGCGCAAATTGTTGCTTTAAATGTGGTAGTAAATCTTGCATGATTGCCGTCTGCATTTTTTCTGCTGGCGAATCAACGTAAAAACTATTGCCACCATCCACAAACACCACCACTGCTGGATGACCAGTCGAATTAACAGCTTCATCAAGTAAGCTTTTCGAATCCACTAACTGGACCAGATTGGTGTCATCGCCATCCATTCCGTGCAGCATGAGCACTAATGGATAGCGTTTGTGCGGATCGTAGCCAGCTGGCACATAGGCCATATATGACCAAGATCGCTGTAGGGTTGGCGCGAAAAAGGTGAACGCCGCCAAGCTGCTACTTGTTTGCGCTACCGTTGACCCCGCAATAGAAGGAGCGGTCTGTGACGGTGTCGATGCTGCTTGCGTCTTCCTGCTAGACTGCTTAGTTATGGCTGACTGCCGCTGACGACTAACAGTCGCAGGCGCGTGCTGCTCCGCCGATTGAGAATGTCGAATAAATGCTCCTATTAGCAAAAACATCAACACACCGAAACCAGCTAAGACCCATGCCTTACCGCGATGCACAGGTTAAGCCCCCACGATATACCAGCAACCAAGCACGCCTTGACTTTCCTTTATCTTTTTTCAAGTGCCTACCCCCAGGAACTGACGACAGTTGTGACCTACTTCTTAATCCTACAACACTGACGGCATTTACAGAACATCTTTTATTTTTTGATCGAAAACACCATCAGTCTCTCGGCAACAACCGGGCGGTGACGAACATAACCAACGCCGCGCCAATACCGACAGAAAACCCGATGCCGGGATTCAGCAAACCTTGAATTTGGTTGTTGGCACTGCTCATCAACGGCGCATAGGCAAAATATAAGGCCCCGTAGCCTAACAAACCTAACATGCCAGCAAACCGCATCATCCCGCGTGACCGAAAAAGTCCGAACAAAAGGCCTAACACTGGGCCTATCCCCGCTAAAATAAGTGCTAAGTATGGCAGATTGGTTTGAGGCGAAGCGACGCCAGTATTGGTTGCAGCAGTTTCCGCCAAGGTGACAGCACTGCGGACAAGATCATACAAACTGCCGCCAACATTGGCCGTGGCGACACTGCCAGCACCAAATGGCCAGGCATAGGCCGCTGTAAATGCCACTAGCGACGCGATTAAGTAAACCAGCCAAATGATGCCGCCTCTTCGTCTCGGTTGGCCTGCTGTGGTTCCAAGGTGCGACCACCAATGCGGCGAACGATTGCTCATTTTCTGTGCTTGCTGCGCCATCGGGCCATTGTCCGGCTGCGTCATATACGGATTAGGATACGGTGGCACCGATTGACCCGCTGCTGGCCGCGGCGCTGTCCAAATATCATCATCTGAGTCGCCTGAATCGTCATCGTTAAAGCGACTAGTATAAGACGCCACTGGTCGGCGATTTGCAACAACATAAATGGCGACAGCACAGCCAACTGCCAACACCCATCCAGCGATCGTTGAAAAACTAAAGACACAAAAAAGTACCATGACTCCGATCAGGGTATACACCATGTGAGTTGCCAACCAATCGATAAAATGATCGAAACTATCGTCAGTTAGGACCAGACTCTTTTTGATGCTGGTTGAACCACTTTGCCGCTGTCGGCGTGAGCGTTCTCCTCGTACCTGTTCACGAACCGGTTCAGATGCAGCTGGTTGTTGTGACTGCTCACGACCAAAGTCCGTCTCGCCAGCAACCCGAGCATTGAAGATTGTCAAATCTGCGCCGCAATTCGGACAGAATTTGGTCCCAGCCGGTATTTTGAAACCGCAATTTGGACAATAACGCATCGTCTCTGCCAAGCTAGTTCCCTCCATTTTCATGCTATTAGATTCATCTTGCATGGTTCGCGGCTAATAGTAAAGTTTCGGCGAAGTTTTTTAACGAAAACTCACTTAGTTGTCAGTATTGGCCAACTTTTTAGCAAAGATGCGCGATTGGATCATGGAAAAAGCTGCAGACTAAAAGTTCTTTGTCGTCCCAAATGTCACAACCTCTGGTCAGAGAGGGCTGACGACGCGGGGCTAGCACGGTGCCGGTGCTTCGAGCCGCCTCATCTAGTCGTCGACTACTCTGCCTTGGCATTGTGATCTTTAAATCTCTCCAAAATATCCGCGAGAAAACAAAAGACGACTGATTTCCCTATGAATTGCGGAAAATCAGCCGTCCATATTGACAGCTGTCAATTAAATCGCAGCCTGTCCATTCAAGTCACTATTTAGAATCGATGGTCAAAGCCTCGTGGGCCGCCGCCGAAGCCACCTGGGTAGCCGCGACGTGGGCCATGCTCGTGATGACCGTGATGGAACCGTGCGGCCCATTCGCGCATGTCATCGAACTGTTTGCCTTCTGGCCAGCTAAGGTCATCCCTAGTTGCCAAATCGGCAGACAATTTTTCAATCAACGTCAGTAATTGCGCCTGCTCTTCTTCGGACAAACCACTGAAAATTTGATCAGGTAAATCCGTCTTCAGTTTACCCGTCGTTTCAATAAATTTTTTGCCGTCATCAGTGAGCGCAATTAGCTGAACGCGCTTATCGGTTTCGGACTCGCGGCGGCTGATCAACCCTAAATCCTCTAGTTTCTGAACTAAAGCGGAAACCGAACTTGGCCGAATGTCCAACGCCTCAACCAAATCTGAATTCGTCAGTTCACCTTTATTATCAAGCAGCCGCAAGAGTCTTAATTGATTGGGCTGGCGCTGTCGATCACCAAAACGCAAGCTGCTAGCCACGGCACCCATGAATGGACGCTTTTGAATTAAGCCGCCAAAGGCCTTCAATAAATCTTCTGATGTTTTTGTCATCGCTATTCTCCTTGTCTTTTAGTTAGTCTACTATCCCATGAACTAATAGCATGAGTATAATCCGTTAGTTAGTTTTTGCCAAGACTACCTACTTTTAACGTTTACGCGGCCTTTCCGAACTGATCTTTAACATACTCGCGATAAATTGGATGCGACTTGATCAGGTCCTCATGTGTGCCGCTTCCGCTCACCGTGCCATTTTCAATGAAGTAGATCCGATTAGCATTCATAATCGTGCTGAGTCGATGGGCAATCACAATCGTTGTACGACCATGCATTAATTTAGCTAATGCTTTTTGAACCATCATTTCTGATTCGGCATCAAGACTAGCAGTTGCTTCATCGAGCATTAAAATCTTGGGATCGCGAAGAAAGGCGCGGGCAATGGCGAGTCGCTGTCGCTGACCGCCGGAAACCTTGACACCACGTTCGCCGACTTCAGTATCGAGTCCCTGCGGCATGGCCTCAACAAAGGTTTTTGCGTACGCCATATCAAGCACATGCCATAACTCTTCATCTGTATAGTTGCGCGTTGCCCCATACGTCAAGTTATAACGAATGGTACCTGCCATAATTGTTGCATCTTGCCCAACCAGCCCAATCTGTTCACGCCAATCTTCAACATTCAGATTTGCGATGTCCTGATCCCCGATCAAAATGTGGCCGCTATCAGGCGAGTAGAAGCGTTCTAAAAGACTGATAATCGTTGACTTGCCACCACCAGACGGACCGGCAAAGGCAATGACCTGATTAGGTGCCGCTGTCACCGTGACATCTTTTAGCACCGGCGTTTCCTGATCATAACTAAAGCTGACATGCGACATTGTCAAAGCTTGACCACTGGCATCTTTTAGCGGGCGACCTGTACGACTTTCCTCAGGTTGTTGCAGTAACTCATCAATCCGCGCCGTTGACCCGCTCGCTTTTGCTGTCTCAGCAAAAAACTGTCCAAGCGTTGAAAAAGGCCCAATCAACTGGGTGAGATACATTAAGAAAGCAAACAAGGTCCCCATATTCATTGACCCACTTGCAACCCGACTGGCACCATATGCGAGCACGCCCACAATCATACCCATCATTAACGTCGTCATTACTGGCTGGGCAACCGCGTCATAAACTGCTTCCTTCAAGCCCAAGCGATACAAACGATCAATGCGGGCATCACCGGTTTTCTTTTCGACTGCTTCAGCATTGGAACTTTTGACCAAGCGCACAGCGCCCAACACATCCCCAGCCTCGCCACTAAAAGCTGCCAGATTCTCTTGTCGTGAAAAAGCAATCTTACGCGACTGAGTGGCAACTGGCAGGAAGATCAGAATAACAAGCGGCACAACGGCAAACATAATCGCCGTCATTTTCCAATCCATCATCAACATCAAAATCAGCGCACCGATCAGTTGCATCAAGGCTGTGACCATGCGCGGTACCGAGTTGGCGAGTAAATCCTTGACTTGAGTAGAATCATTCACCAGTCGCGACGTGATTTCGCCAGACTTGGTGGTGTCGAAATAACTGACTGGTAATACCAAAAGCTTGGCCCACAGCTTATTGCGTAATTTAGCAACGACATCTTCGCCAAAAAAGCCTAAAACGGCGCCTGAACCCGCGCTGATCAACGCTGAACCAATAAACAGCCCGACAACGCCAATCACCAAATTCATGTTGACCGCATGCCCCAACGCATTAATCAGCGACTTGGCAATGGTTGGCACAATTAATTGGCCGGCCGTCGCCACTAATCCCAAAAGCAGTCCAAGACCAAGCTGCCAATAATGTGGGTGAATGGTACTGATTAGTTTCATGAAACTACGGAAATCGAACTTTTTTGGTGTTGACTGCCTTTTTTCGGCTGCCAGCATCGTGGTTGAACGTTGCATATGCATGTGCCTCCAGTTATCAGCTATTTAAAATAGTTAGCTGCTTATATATCTAACTAACATTGTGCTAGCCTAATCCTTTTGTTAGTCTATGTCAACAACAACTAACAAAAAGAACTGAACAAATTTTGTCCAGTTCTTAAATCACCTTGAATTTCCATGTCCTCGGCTAGTGTGCTTGCTGCGTTTGCAGATATGCCTGAACGAAACTAATCATGTCGCGCGACTGTTGATTAAACAATGGCGGCAGTTGATCAAAGTCAAAGTATTGCAATGCCAACGTTTCTTTGGGATCCGCTTCAGCCAAACTGCCGCCGACTGGTTTGACGAGATAAAAACGGCAGATGATTTGGGCCTGATCACCATTGGGATAAGTTGTAAATCCTTGGTCGAAAGTATGCAGTGCCTTGACTGGTTCCACCAGTAAACCGGCATCCTCTTTCATCTCTCGTTGCAAGGTTTCGACAAAGGTCTCACCGTACTCCATCATCCCACCTGGCAAGCTCCAGTTACCGGCATCTGTCCGCTTTTGCAATAATATCTGCCCTTGCTCGTTCACCACCGCACCGGCAACGGCGTTTAAGAAAATCGGCATGTGTCCGACTTTGCTGCGAATCTCTTGAATATAATTTGCCACTTGACTACCTCTTTTCTCGAATCGGTTAATCTGATTATCAAGCAGTCAGTCAATTGGCGCAACTAGCTGCAAGACAATTCGAACACTTTGTCTAGACGCTGGTATGCTTAAAACAATAAGCTCACGGTAAATGGTCCAGTCAAACAACCCCAACCAAATTTGACCGCAAACAAATAGACGACCATCCTCGCAACTAAAAGTCGCAATGACAGCCGTCTTTTTCAATCACTTAAGCAATTGATTTTTGGATTAGTCCAGCTTGTTCTTGCTGTTGACGTTCAACTTTTCGTCGAAGTCATAAACAACAGGTTCGCCAGTCGCCATTTCCAAGTTCATGATGTCTGCATCGGAAATGTTTTCGATGTACTTGGTCAAGGCGCGCAGTGAGTTACCGTGGGCAGCGATGATAACATTCTTGCCAGCCAACAGATCCGGTGCAATATGATCTTCCCAGAATGGGATAACCCGTTCGAGGGTCACTTTCAGGTTTTCGCCGCCAGGAATGATCCGTGGGTCAAGATCAGCGTAACGACGATCCTTAGCAGCTGAACCTTCGTCAGTTGCCTTCAACAATGGTGGCAAAACGTCATACGAACGACGCCAGATGTGAACTTGATCGGCACCGTATTTATCAGCGGTTTCCTTCTTGTTCAAGCCTTGCAAAGCGCCATAGTGACGTTCGTTCAGGCGCCATGTCTTCATTTCTGGAATCCAAAGTTGATCGGATTCTTCCAAGACGTAATGCAGGGTCTTGATCGCGCGGGTCAAAACTGAGGTGTAAGCCTGATCGAATTCAAGACCAGCTTGCTTAACCAATTGGCCAGCATGCTTTGCTTCTTCGACACCCTTTTCACTCAGATCAACATCCACCCAGCCGGTAAATTGGTTGGACAAATTCCATTCACTTTGCCCGTGACGGATCAATACTAATTTCGCCATATCAGAGAATACCTCGCTTTTATGATTTGACAGTCTTCTGCCTGTTTACAGAATCTCATGTTACACCATTTTCAGTAAGTTCGCACCCGCTTTCTCTGGTATATTGGAAAGGGATTGTTGCCAAAAGAACATACGACGCAAATTAACTGCGGCTTGATTTGCTTTTGGCAACTTTTAGCACGCATCACAATCATAATTGTCACCTTTTACTGAAAATATTTCTGGAGGTTCATGTGAAAAAAATTTGGCTATCAATTGCTGGCGTTTGGCTCATCAGCGTCATTTACTTTATCGTCTATCTGACAGTTCCCGCCATGCAGGTTGCGGTTAATGCAAGCGGCCTGTTGTCATTGGTTCATGGTGTCATGGATCTAATCTTACTTGGCGGTGCGTTTGCCTTAATCGCAGGCGCGTTATATCGAATATTTCATCGTCGTTAATGATAAAGACAGTTTTTTGTTATACTCTTTTTGTACAACTTTAATTTCATTCTTTATATTCAGCACTCATACATATCTTTGGAGGGAACACTATGTTTAAGATTTGTCCAAATTGTGGTGCGCATAATACTGCCACCGCTAAATTTTGTACCCGATGCGGCACCAGTTTAGCCGGTGTCGTTGCAACAGCCGAAACGGCGGTTCAAAGTGCACAACCGACTTCTGAGAATGAAGCCTCAACCGCCAACACAGCAGCTGTTAGCGAACAATCTTCAGTGCCAAGCAGTCTAACTTCATCGTCAGCTCAGAATCAACCCGTAACGCCGCAACAAGCGCAAAGTCAGGTCACCCCGCCTGACAACAGTCAGCAGCAAGTGCCACCACAACCAGCTAGCACACAGACACAAAGTCAGCAAACGGCTCAAGGACCAGCACCGACAGCGCAGCCTTACCAGCAGGCTGATCAAACGCAGCAACAAGCACAAACACCGCCAGAGGAGCCGAATCCCACGGTGGAGGCTACCAAAAAGTATGCTGGCAGTTACTGGCGCTATCTGGTCGACAGCATTAAACATCCTGCGACTGTGACGCGACCATATCACCAGTATTTTGGACTAACCAGTTTAGCCATCACGATTGTTAGTTTGGCATTAACCATTGCCTTGATGACTGGTTCCGCAGTGTCGTCATTGCCAGGCGCAATTGCTAGTAATGTGTTGATAACCTTCCTAAAATTAGTCTTTCTAGTGGCGGTCCTGATGATTGCAGTGGTCGCCGTCTATTACTTAGTCGTCAACGGCATGCTTGGCGATCGGCGCCGATCTTTTCTGACATTTACCACCGAGTATGCCTTTCACTGCAACTGGATGGTCTTTTTCTCAGTGTTCACGCTGCTCATGCAAATGCTTGGTATGATTAACATCGGTTCAATCTTCCTGATTTGGTTGCTGCTATCGCTGGGCAGCGGGTTATTCGTCATCTCTGGCACGTATATGTTGTTCACCGCTCAGTCAACCAACCGTTTTGATAAAATCTACGCCTATCTAATCGTTGGTATTTTACTAGTCATCGTGTTCTTGATCATCATGACGTTCGGCCTTTCAAGTATTCTCGGCGGCATTGGTCAAGGTATCAATGATTTTGGCCGCAGCTTTAACTTTTAGACAAGTATCTACTGCTTAATCCAGCGGCTTTTTAGACAAAAATAGGCCTTAAGACCTGACACATGGGTAGTGTCGTGATCTTAAGGCCTATTTTTTTGGTCGTCACTCAATTGACCAATGCCTCTAGGTTCTGCGCAAGACTCACGGTATCAGTTGACATTGTATGATTGCCAAACAAGACCACACCGCTTTTCGCATCGGCTCGAAAATAGGCTAAGGTGCTGAAACTTTCCGGATTGTCGTTGTACATTCCCTGTAATAACCGCTGGTCGTCTAACCACATCACGCCACTGGCATATGGATTACCATCCCCATAATTGGCGTTAATCAGCTGATGATAGACTTTTAACGGCATGATTTTCCCAGTCTCTGCCGCAATGATGACTTTAGCCAAGTCCGTTGCGCTCATATACACACTGCCGCTGCCCAACAAAGTCGACAACAGGGCGTTGCTCAGCTCATCTGGTTGATAATCGTTATCACCGGCTGTTAAGTAGCCCTGCGCAACAGGCATCTGCGCCGTCAACGCCGTAAAGTTATGGGTGTGCGTCAGTTGTAGCGGGGTGATGATCGTTTGTTGTAAGACATTCGCAAAACTTTTACCCGTAACTTGACGCACAATCCCCGCTAGCACTGCATAGTTAGCATTAGCATAAATGAAGCTGTGGTCGCCAGTTGATCCCATCTGCTTGAATGTCCAGTCCAAAATAGCCTGCTCCGAGGTTAAGGTTTGATCAGGCGTTAGTTCGTCCATTTGAATACCAGAACGGTGATCTAATAACTGACGAATCGAGATGTCCTTACTATGATCAATTTTCGGGAAAAACTTGGCCAGTTTGGTATTAAATGACAGTTTGTGCTCGGCAATCAAATGACCGATCACCAGTGCCGTTAAGTATTTTTCAACCGACGCCAAAGGAAACATTGTCTCGCCGTTATTGGCTTCATGTTGACCATGATCCGCGTCACCGACGCCGCCAGTATAAACAATCTGACCGTTTTTAATCAAAGCCACACTACCCGTGAACGCCGTTTTCTTAATCAAGGCTTGGGCATGTTTGCCGACTTGCGCTTGCGGCACCGGACGCGCCACAATTTTACTAGCTTGGCGTTGATGATACACCCACGCCATCGTTAAGCCCGTTGCAGCCACCAACGCTACCGCCAATACAATCACAATCAGCCAACGGTGTTTATGCATCGTCATCGTGCTCCTTGGGCTGCGGCACACTCGCGTATGTTGATTGCTTGTGCGCCGTACCAGCAATTTTCTTGACGCCCAATACATCTAGGAAAAAGGTAAAGATCGGAATGCCGACAATCAATCCCCAAGTGCCAAATAACCGCTCTGCCACTAACAAAACGACAAAGGTAAAGAAAACTGGCAGCTGTGTCCGGCTGCTCATGAACTTCGGATTCAAGACATAAGCTTCTAGCACATGAATAGCTGCAATCATGATCAAAATGGTGAGAACATCTTGCCAACCGCCGACTGTATAACCAATAATCGTGAGCGGAATCAAGGAAATAATCGCTCCGGCAACTGGGATCAAGGAAAGTAAAAAGACCATAATCGCGAGACTAGGGGTGTTCGGCATTTTTAAGAATAGTAGCGTAATCGTTGTGATCACGGTATTCACAACTGCAATAAAAATTTGTGCTTCCATCACAACGCCAAAAGTATTGATAAACTTCATCGCGAAATATTGCAGATCTTTGAAATACCAGCCGAACGGTGAATCCAGAAACAGTTGGCCAAACGCAGGCAAGCTGTCAAGCTCAATCGTGAAAAAGAAACTAAGAATGAAAGAGACAAACAGCGTCAATCCCATGGCGCCGATATTGCCGGCGTATTGTAGCACCGTGGTCACGCCAGTCTTAAGTTGTTCCGTCAAGTTGAGACTCTTCGTGCTTTGCAGCACCCATTGCATGACCTGATTGTTGGCGAACGCCTCACTGTTATAAAAGTTTTGCACAGAATTAAACAAGCCAATCGTCTGATGAATAATCGCTGGCACGTAATGCACTGCAGCGTAGACTAGGCCTAGGATCACAAGTATGTAAACTGGCACCACAATCACAAATGGGCGAATATGAACATGCCGCTGAACAGCGTGGACTAAGCGGCTGACTAGGAACGCGAAAATGAAGGTCAACAAAATATCGCTCATAATGCTGCGAGCAAACCACAACAAGAGAAAGACTGAAAACAACACCACTGTGCGCCTAACCGGAAGATTATTGATGAACTTTTCGTAACCTGACATACTTTTCCCCACATTCTTAACGAGATACACTAAGCCTGCCGCAAAATCAAAAAAAGCGCAAGCATTCGCTCGCGCTTGCCGAAATTATAAGAAAACCTTCAAGTGTTGCTTCGTTGCCTTTTTAACTGACTGAAGCTGGCCTTGAATAATAATGCGATCCACTTCGCCTTCAGTTGGCGATGCACACGTCACCATTGTAATCAGTTTCTTACCGGCAACATCATCAATCCACTGAACTTGGGTTTCATTAACAACCTGTTTACTGGTCACTTTATACGAGTAAACTTTCTTCATATCGGTGATATAAATGATGTCGTCTTGCTTCACATTTTTGAGCGGTGAAAACAAAATACCTTGATTGGTCATGTAGTGACCAGCTAAAGCGTAATTACCTTCGCCCATTTTTTGATCGGCTTTCATCGTGCCTGCCCCTGCACTGAGATTCTCGTTTGATAACCCTTTAAAAATAGGCAATTTCAAACCGACACTGCGAATGGCAACTTTGCCAATAGGATGCAGGTCACGGTTAAGCGCGGCATTGCCAACTGTATTGATATCAAGCGCTTTGACCCCTTTGAAATCAAAGGTTGCTTTGCGTTTTTCATTTTTGTTGACATTGTCACGGTCAACTTGTGCCATCGTCCACTGGCTAAGATGATCGACCACAAATAATTTAATGGGTTCATTGAAGATCAGCGCTAATCCCAGAAGGATACCGAGCGTAAAAATGGTTCGCCAAAGCCAACGATGTTTACGCGGTGGCTGTTTTTTATTAGATTGTGTCATCGTCATCCTCCTCGGGGAAATCATACCTTGAAACGTTGTGAGATTCAAGCAAGGGTGCTTGGGTGAACGGATCAATTGCGGTTTGTTGTTTTGATAAATAAGTTGTTTTTCTGTTCTGCTGTCGTTGGGATGTTCGCTGTAGTCCGAGCTGGCTACGCGGCGATTCGGGGTGGCGACCGCGAAGCTAGAGTGGTGGGCACGACTTCGAGCCCACGCGCAAAACCCGCGCGCAGTCTCGAAGCTCGGCCTCCTTGTAGGCGGTAAACCGCCAACAAGGATTTCACCACTGAGCCCATCGCCGCTCCGCCAGCTCTCCAGATTCTATTTTAATTTTAAAACGGTATTCTGATCTACTCATGCAAGAACGACCCACAATGGCCCCACAATTGAAGTTCTACATGCCCCACCTGCCATGGTATACTATTGAAAGTTTGCATAGGAGGCGCCTGTTTTGAAGAAGCTTTTTCAACTCTATAAGCGTTATGAAATGATCATCAATTACCTGTTTATCGGCGGTTTGACCACGTTGATTAACTTTGTCACGTTCTTCGCCATGCGGTATTTTGGTATTGGCTTAGTTTTGACCAATACAACGGCGAATATCGTCAGTGTCATTTTTGCTTTTTTTGCCAACAAAAGTGTCGTTTTCCACAGTGACTACTCAAGTAAGAAAAAGTTCTGGTTCGAGTTAATCAGCTTTCTTGTGTTGCGTGGGGTCTCCTTGTTGCTGGATAACTTGATCATGATCATCGGGGTCGATTGGCTGCATGGTAATGAGATTCTCGTCAAAATTTTAGATCAGGTCATCATCGTGATCGCCAATTATCTCTTCTCAAAATTGATTTTCTTACGCAAAAAATAACTTCATGAAGTGTGCTGACCCTTGTCTTTGTTGCAGGCGGCTAGCACGCTTTTTTAAGTTGGCAGCAAAAATAGTTGCTTGGTTTGATGCAGTGTCACCTGAATCGGGGTTGAATATTCTTCGCCGTCAATTTGAATCGGTACAGTCGCTGACGTGGCGAATTCAAATGTCTGACCTTGTGCGTGGTGCATGGCGCGGTGAACGGAACGGCCGCTGAGAATGGCGAACAGCACCTGAAGCAAAATGCCCAATTTTTCGCGATGCACCTGGACAAAAGACAAGGTGCTGCGATTATCTGCTTTATTTGGGAACAGTCGCAACCCGCCACCCAAGAATGGATGATTGGTAAAAACATTGAGATAAGCGTTGTCGATCGCCATGCCTTGACCGTCTACCTGCCAAGTCGCGGGAAATCTTTTCTGTTGCCGAAGTGCTTTCAGAATGCTGGCGGCATACGAAAGATGACCAAGCTTTAGGGCATTTAATGCCGCCTTGTGATCGGAATGGTTTGTTTGATACACGATTTGTGCATCCATGCCAATACCAAAGTTATTAATAAAATACTGAGTCCCGTACTTGGCCGAGTCTGCCACCCCGATTTTCAAGGCATGCGGCATTGCCGTTGTCAAAGCCGCCGCAGCTTTTTTCGGGTCCAGAGGAATATGGTTGGCGCGGGCAAAATCATCACCTGTTCCGGTTGGCACATAGCCAATGGCGACTTCTGGATGACCTTGTCGCTGCAACCCATTCACAACATCGTGTAGCGTCCCATCACCACCAATCACGATCAGTTGAAGATCGTCCATCTTGTGTTGATAAGCCTTGATGAGTCGTTCGGTCACCAACCTGGCATCACCAGCCTTGCGCGTCTGACTAATATGCAGTGGCGCAAAGTGGGACTCAATGATTGCAACTAACTCAGGTAATTGCTTTTTCCAGCGGGCATTCCCCGCACTGGGATTCATAATCACTTCAGCAAAAGGCATTTTTCTTACTCCGTCTCATTAGATAATTGGTCAAAAAGCGATGATATTCTTTATCGGCGATGACCACTTTTATCATATGATACCTTTTTCAAGGCGGCTAAACACGTATTGCGCTTGCCAAACTGACTCACTTAGCTTACTAGTAGCATGGTGATTAAAAACAGCACGGCCAGCGCCGTACTGTTGTTTAATCCATTTTTTAATCACTAGTTAAGCCACAGGCACCTTGTGTGTCTTCAAGAATTCACTCAGCGGTACCAATCTTTCCGCGTAGTAACGCTTCTTGAACGCAGCAATCGTGTCTGCGTCAAACTGGTTAGGATCCAATTGCAGATGCTCAACTGGAATTGGCCGTTCGTTGGTGATTTTGGCATCAATCAAGGTTGGTTTGCCGGCAGCCCGGTTGGCTTCAGCTGTTTCAAAAGCCGCTGGCAATTCGTCAACTTGGGTGACAGTAATGCCGGTCATACCCATGCCTTTCGCAACCGTCGCAAAATCAATCGCTGGCATGTCGATCCCGAACCACTCGTGACCATCGTCCTCCTGCTCATCTTCAATGTACCCTAGTGCATTATTTGAAAAGACCACATTGATGATTGGCAAATGATAACGGACTTCGGTATCCAAGTCCTGCATCACCATCGCCGCGGCACCATCCCCAGCCAGGTTAAAGACCTGTCGCTTTGGGAAGCTCAATTGACCGGCTAATGCGGCCGGCAATCCAGCGCCCATCGTGGCAAACAACCCACTGGTGGTCCACGCTTGGCGCCCATTGACTTTCAGTAACCGGACAGCATTTTGGGTAACATCCCCGACATCAATCGCAAAAATGGCATCATCAGTAGCAATGCGGTTAATTTGGCCGAAAACTGGTTCGAAGCGCATTTTCCCGGTTGTCCGGGTCATCATATCGTCATTATACTGATGCCAATTTTTCACGTTGTCGACATTGGCTTGATACCAGCCGCTGCGTGGTGCATCGTCACTACGATCAATCATTTTCTTCAAGGTTGCCGGAGCATCCGCCAAAATGGCAACATCTGTGTGATGGCGCTTGCCCAATGTCTTCGAATCTGCCTCGACCTGAATAAACTTGGCGTTCGGTGAGAACATGACTTCAGCAAACGGGTAATTTGAACCGACAAACATGATCAAGTCAGCAACTCGCAACGCTTCATTCGCTGGTTTTGAAGCCACCCGAGCTGCAGAACCAAGCAGTGATTCAAATTCGTAAGGGATAATCGGCTTGCCAAGTGCTGTCGTAATGACTGGCATCTGTAGCTTTCTGGCCAGCGTCATCACCGTATCAGCAGCCCCACGGACGCCTTGGCCAACGTACATCACGGGCCGTTGCGCTGCGCCAATTAAGCGCAACGCCGCATCTACTTGCTCGTCGCTGCCAGCTGGTAAAACTGGGGTGGCGTGGGTAGCTGCTGCACTGTAGTAGCCATCGGCTGGAATTTCTTCGGCTGCCAAATCATTGGGAATCACAACAATCGCAGCTCCACGGCCGGCATAAGCACGGCGAATAGCCTCGTCAATAATATGCGGCAGACTAGCCGCCGTGGTAACCGTCCGCGCATACAAAGCGGCATCTTGAAACATCGGATCTTCATCCAGCTCTTGGAAGAAATCGTAATTCATGAAGCGTTGTTCAACTTGACCCACAAGAAATAACGTCGGCACCTTATCCATTTTAGCGTCATACGCCCCTTGAAATAGATGGGTTGCACCGGGTCCCGCTGATCCAAATGCCACGCCAATATGCCCAGTCAATTTACCATCCGCCACTGCAGCTAGCGCACCGACCTCTTCATGTCGGACGTGAATATACTTTAAATTGTCTTTCTCTTCATCCAGCGCATACATCATATTGTTAAAAGTACCGCCGGGGATTCCGTAAACATGTGTCACACCCCAGCTCTCAAGTGTCTTCAACGCGGCGACACCAGCCTTAATGGTCTTTACCATAAGAATCCCTCCCAAAAAGTGATCGCGAACAGGCACGCTTAGAAGTCGGCACATATGTGGGCTTCTGCGACGACGAGCGCGTTATTCAGTATCTCTCGCGGTTATACTAGATTTGTTTTAGGCATAAAGCAATTATTTTGTTCAGAGCACGAGGTGAGGTTGGGACATCATTCACAGCCAACAACAAGGCGACAATTTCCATACAAAGCTGAAATAGTTGGCCTTATTCTCATGGATCATTTTTATTGAGATTTAAAGATACCAGTGCCAAGGCGGAGCAATCGTAGGCCAGATGGGGCTCAGCCGTGCAAACAACACAGCGACCGGGTTTCGTCACTGATGTTGTTAGGCGACTTCGAGACCGGGCTTTGGGCTCGAAGCGCCGTCACGCTCTAGCTCCGCGTCGCAAGCCACATCTGGCCGGAGATTGCGGAGTTTGGCACGGCAAAGAATGTTAGTCTTAAGCTTCCGCTCGATTAGCCGTCATCATCTAAACCGCCCAATCGCATAACAAAAAAACGGCGAACCCCCCATATCAAGGAAAGCATTCGCCGTCATCAAACTTATTTCAAATCTTCAATACTATTAATATTCTTCATATACTTCGGCACTGCCAAGCCGACCTTTGCACCATCTAAGTTCACGCCAAGATCAACAACTTGATTCTTATAATCAGAATAAAGTTTTGCTGACGTATTCGGTAACCAAGCAGAAACCTGAGCATCGGCAGCTTTAGTTGCAACTGAAGCCCAAACTGGTTGTGGTTCCATTGCCCGAATCGTCACGTTATACCCTATTTGCCGCAAAACAGTTGCAACAACATTGGTGGATGCGATTTCCGAATCCCACGCAATATAGGTCATCGTCAGTTTAGGCTTGCCGCTAACATGCGTCACACCCTTGGTCCACTGTGCGATTTGTTCTGGGTGCTTCTTAACGAAAGCTTTGGCTGCCTCGGCAGGATCTTTGCCGCCGTTGACCGCCAGCATCACACTGGACATTTCTTCAGGCGTCCAGTGGAACTGATCTAATACCTGATAAGCTTGCGGTGCATCCTGCTTAAGGCCCTTCCGCACGATTGTATGAATCTGTTCGGTTTTGCCGTAAACATTTTTAGGATCCTTGAGAAACTTTAGTGGAAACTTGGTGAACATCCAGTGCGGCGTCCAGCCAGTGACCACAATCGGACGTTTGTCGGCAATCGCCTTTTGCAACGTACTGGTCATAGCGGCGGTGGAACTTGGTTGCAACTGCCACTTTTTATCCACAAGACCATAAGCTTTCAGCGCTTTGTCTGTACTGGTCATGACCCCAGCGCCAGCATCAATCCCAGTAATGGTGTAATTGATTTGCGGTCCCAGCGGCTCTTTAGCGTCATACTTAGGCTGCGTGCTGCTGCAGGCGGCAAGGGCACCGACAGTGATCAACACCGCTAGCGCCGCGGCAATCTTTTTCAAAAAAGTCAAACGGCCACCTCCTAACGACTTCGATTGAGACTTTGCGTGATCCGGTCAAGAATGATGGCCAAAATCACGATGGCAAGCCCGGCGACAAAACCGCCGCCAGCATCATTACGGCCGACTGCAAAGTAAACCTTCGTACCTAAGCCCATCGCACCAATCATCGAAGCAATAACAACCATTGACAGGGCCAACATCATACTTTGGTTGATCCCGGCCATAATGGTTCCGCGGGCAAACGGTAACTGCACCTTCAACAATTGTTGCCAACCAGTTGCCCCAAATGCGACCGCTGCTTCATTTAAATCAGCTGGTACTTGCGTAATGCCAAGCTGCGTCATACGAACTGTCGGTGGCATCGCGAAGATAACCGAAGCTACAACCCCGGGTACCATCCCGATACCAAAGAAAGCAACGGCTGGAATCAGGTAAACAAAGGCCGGCATCGTCTGCATGAAGTCCATCAATGGTTTCACCACTGCGGAAACTGACTTGCTTTCGGCCGCCCAAATTCCCAGCGGTACCCCGATGACAATCGCTAACAAACTTGCGGTCAACACTAAGGTTAACGTTTGGGTCATGTCACGCCAGAAACCAAGGTTCCAAATCAACAGTAAACCAAGCAATTCAAAAATCAGTAAGCTGCGATATTTCTGGTCGCGTTTTAGATACCAAGTTAACGCGAGTACCAGGATGATGAATAACCAGATGGGAATAAAATCAAAGACAGCTTGGAAAGCATTCACAATGCCGCCGATGAAGTTCGTTAAAACCCCGAAGAAGCCGGAAAACTGGGTTAACCACGCAACAAATGAATCGACCCAGTGGGCCAATGGTAATGTGGGAATGCTGATTAAAATGTTAGACATTGACATTGACCTCCTGTCCAGATAATGCACCTAAGACGGCACCGCGAATGATGATCCCGCGTAAGCGATCATGATCGTCTACCACTGCAAATGGTACCGGTGTGGTGGAAACGGCGTCTAGTAAGTCTGCCAACGGCGTATCCATTTTAGTCGTTGGCACATCGGACTTAACAATTGAGCGCAGATCCTTTTGACCGGCATCAATAGCTGACCGCACGTCGTCGGCGTCCAAAATGCCGACGAGTTTACGTTTAGTATCCACAACATACAAACTTGAAATTTCATTGTCCCGCATCCGCCGGGCAGCCAAACGAGGACCATCTCTATCAATATTGACTGTGTTGGCCCGAATCATCACATTGGCAGCCGTATAAACCTGGCTGCGATCAACACCTTCAATGAATTTCTCAACATAATCGTCAGCAGGCTGGCTCAAAATTTCTTCAGGCGTACCAATCTGAACGATTTCGCCATCTTTCATAATCATAATGTGATCGCCAATTCGGAGCGCTTCGTTGAGGTCATGCGAAATGAAGACAATGGTTTTTTGCATATCTTCTTGCAAGTCCAATAATTCATCTTGCATATCGCGACGATTCAGCGGATCAAGTGCTGAAAAAGCTTCGTCCATCAGCAGAATTTCGGCATCGCTAGCCAGCGCGCGGGCTAAACCAACACGTTGTTGCATGCCACCAGACAACTGATCTGGATATTGATCGGCAAAACCATTTAAGCCAACCAAATCGAGTGCTTTGTTGGCTTTCATCTCGCGTTCATCTTTCTCCATCCCTTGAATCTCAAGTCCAAAGGCAGCATTTTGCAGAACGGTCCGATTCGGCAGTAAGGCAAAGCCTTGGAAAACCATGCTGAGCTTTTGCCGTCTAACTTCACGCAATGCCTGCTTATCAAGTTTGGCAATGTCATCACCGTCAATCAGTACTTGCCCGTCTGTCGGTTCAATCAACCGGTTCAGCATCCGTAAGGTCGTTGATTTACCAGAACCGGAAAGTCCCATAATCACAAAAATCTCACCGGTTTTAATCGAAAAATCAGCACGATCAACACCAACCGTTGCGCCGGTTGCTTTTAAAATTTCAGGCTTGGTCTTGCCGGCCTTCAACATTTCTTTCGCGCGATTCACGCGCTTACCGAAAATCTTGGTTAGCCCGCGAACCTCAATTTTTGTCTCGGCATTACTTTCAACTTTGTGTTGCATCTACTCACTCCTTGTTTTGAAAAACGTTTGTCATCGAATTGAAACAATGCTATCCATTCTAGAGATAGTTTGTGTGTGATTCAAATCACGGAATCTCATTTTCATTTTCGCCGCCATTAAGCGCCACATGACGTTCTGCAATTGATGCGCACAAAAAAAGCCCGTATCCGCATGAGGTTATGGGCTAGGGACAATCAGCGACTCGAATTTTGAGAGCTTCTCTGAAAGTCAAGGATAGATGAAATTTAGATGGGATCTTTTTCATTATTCACAAGCTGTTAAGATTAATCTCTGAAAAAGGCAAGTGTTCGTCGAATGGTATTTCGTTGCCTAATGTGATTTGATCTGGGCCAGTCATGGTGTCATAAGCCAGCACGCGAACGCCATTTTGTTTAGCAGTCGTGATGGCAGTCACTAGTTCAGGAAAACGGTCCCGATAAATGGTCATTTGGCGAATATCCGGTAATTGCACGATGAACAATAAAAATGCCTGATACCCTTCTGCCTGCGCCATCGTCAGCGTATGAACATGCTTGACGGCGCGAGTTGTTGGCGCATCTGGGAAAGCTGCTAGGGTGCCATTAGCCAACGTGACGCCCTTCGTTTCAACAAACCACGACTGGCCATCAGCGGCTTTTCCAGCAAAGTCCAGTCGCGAATCGCGCCAAGTCGATTCTGGATGAACGGCGTATGGCAAAGCGAGTCCCGGCAATTTTAAGGTGCCAGCTTCTAAACATTCCTTGGCAACATGATTGGGTGCCAGACTGTCGATGTTGATCCAGCGATCTTGCCGTTGAACAGCCAGCAAGTCATAATGCGTTTTGCGATTTGGGTTATCAACATAGCGGACACTGGCTAATGATCCCGGAATCAAAATTTCTTTATTGCGTCCGGTATTATTCATGTGGACAGGTTCGACGGTGCCATTCAGGTCAATTTCAACGGTAAAGCGACTCACCCGTTTGATGAGCTGCCCGACGCTGACATTTTGGTAGTACATGCGTTACTTCCTCCCCTTGTTGGGTGTTGGCCGCCATGAAAATAGCAGTCGCAACGATCCATGAAGAATCGGTACGACTGCTCATTTTTGCTGCACTTGACCGAAATCAGCGAACGATAATCACCGAGACCGATGCATCGCGAGCAACTTCGCTCGCAACATGACCAAGACGTAACCGACCGCGGCGAACATGAGAACCCATAATCACCAAATCCGGTTTGAAGGCTGGGATCACTTCGTCAAGAATGGCAGCTGCTGGCCGCCCTTCTGCAACGATCGGTTGTGCGTTTTGAACGCCAAATGCCGTTGCTTTTTCGACGTAAGTGTTCAGATCCTTAGCCAGTGTTTCCCGGGCCGCATCAACATCATCAGGTGTCAATGATTGGAAAATATTGAGGTCGCCGGTTTCAAGTACCGACACGATCCCCAACGGAATGTCATAAATCTTGGCAACCGTGCAGGCGTAGTTCAATGCCTTGCGCGAGGAGTCGTCATCATCATCATCAACCGCCAATAACAACCGGTTATAATGCATGGATTCAATCGTCAAATCATCTTCAGTAACCAAAAGAAATGCCCCCTTGCAAGTTTAGGTATCCCTAACAATGCCATTTTATCACATGTCGCCCTTATTTTCCGCAAAATACTGCTTAAACCGACCAACATAATTATGGAACATATATTTCATCAATAACCAGCGCTTGAATGTCATGTCCGGTTTATAAAAGACCGTCGTACCATAGCGTTTCTCTTTAAGTAACTGCAAGGCTTCCTTTTTAGCTTCGTTATCTGCAGAATACTGCTTGAAAACACGCTCTGGAACCCCTAGCCACAATTTATACTTGCTGTGGTCATCATTACCATAAACCGTTGGCGCGTCCTTCAAATCTCCCACGATGTAATCGCGAACAGGCCAGCTGGCAAGATTATACCCATTTAAAGTGACGAAAAAGCTACTCCGGCCTTGACGAATATTAATTTCAAACAGCTTGAACGTCTTGTCACGATGATCATACTTCATATCAAAGTTAGCAAAACCGGTGAACTTAATTGCTTCGAGGAATGTTTTGATCTGATCGTACAAATCCTGATCGAAAGCTGGCATGATCGCGACATAGTTACCGATTGAAGAAGGCGTAGGATCCTCAAGTAGCGGATGACCTAAGCACATCATTTTAACGTGATGATATTGATCAACATAACAGTTCAAAGTCCGCATGTTACTGTCATCACCTGGTACAAAGTCCTGCAAGATGAGATCAGACGTATAGCCGTTATCATAGATTTTGGCAATCGTATTCGTCAGTTCAACTTGCGAGTGAATCGTAAACGCCTTTTTGCGGCCTTCAAAGCGAATGTTCAACCATTCAACGGAATCAGTCGGCTTGAGTGCTACTGGAAATTCAAACGGTGCCGTGATGGTTGCGTTGCTTTCATACATCGACTTGGTGACGATTTTGGTTGCCGGATATGGCAAATGATACTCTTCGCAAACTTGATAGAAGCTCTCCTTACTATTCAGGCGCTTCAACAATTCATAATCAACATATGGGCAGATGAACCACTGGCTCAACTCATCCTTATGCTTGGAAACAAGTTGGGCATAGGTGTCCCCGCAAGCGATTAACAACAGTTTGCCTGGAGCATCTGCATGTACCTTGGCTACCTGCCGCATATTTTCAATAAAAGTCGGATCGGAATCAAAATGCTCGATCAGATGGACATTCACGATCCGCGAAAAACGCGTTGGAGCAAGTTGTTCGCGCGCATAAACATCAATCGCCCCACCGATCATCTCGTGGAACGAACGCGCCATACCATACACATTCATGTCACTGCCAAGCAGGATGGGGGTAAAACTGGGTGCATCTTTCATCTGAATGATAATCTCCTCGTTCAATAAGACGCGAATTCGGTCAACTGTGCGTCTTGAAATTTTCATTTTAAAACCTTGTCTGCCGATTCAATTATTGACAGCAGTCATCGTTAGACTCGTTTTGTAAGACGCGAAGTTGATTTTATCAATCAGCTTCCGTCCTTTGCCCCCGAATTATACCATAATGCCCCACCACGTTCACTTGCGTCAGGATACCATAACACTTTTTCAATAATCATGAATCAAAAAATACTAGGTCATGGCTACCTAGTATTTTCTGAAACTCACTCAAACTGTTCAACTTGTACGCCTTGTTGACTTGGCGCCACCACCTGTACTTGCCACTTTTTCCAACTTTCTTGAGCTTGCGCTTGTATCTGTGCGGCTGCCGCAGATGAGGCTGTGATCGCTAGCATGGTCGAACCAGAACCAGAAATCAAAAGAACACCACCGGCCGTCTGCACCACTTGATGAGCCGCTGAATAGTCTGGTATTAATTCCGCGCGGTAAGGCTCCTGCATCCGATCAGTCGCAACTTGGCGTAATAACAACATGTCGCCATCAGCCAGTGCCCGGGTCATCAAGGTACAACGGCCCATTTGATAGGTAGCATCTGCATAAGTCATGGTTCGCGGTAAAATTCGGCGGGCATCAGCGGTACTGACAGCATAGTCAGGGATCAAGGTCACAAAATGCAACTTTGAGCTGACGGTATACTGCCGAACGACTGGTTCATTTTGCGCCATGATCGTGGCACATAGCTGCCCGTAAATCGCTGGTGCCGCATTATCTGGATGGCCTTCCATCTCAGTAGCAAATCGCAACAGCGCCGTATCATCCCAACCGGCTTGATACCACGCATTAGCTGCGGCGATACCACCAACCACACATATTGCTGAACTGCCCAAACCGCGGGCACTCGGCACCGCTGAATCAACCACAATCCGCAGATTAGGAACAGGCTGATCAATCGCCTCGGCAAATTTGCTAAACGCCTGATAAATCAAGTTCTCATTGTTGGCGAAAGCTGGGTCATCGCCAATGATCTCAAGCTTTTGGGTGCTCATTTCAAACGTAAAATGAGCTTTGAGATCTAAGGCAAGTCCCAGCACATCAAAGCCAACCGCTAAGTTAGCGCTCGTTGCCGGAACGGACACGCTGATCATCGTTGAATACCTCCTTCGCCGCCCCAATAATAGCTTGGCCCATATCGGTTGGTGCCACAACAACCTTTTCCTGCGGTCTTAGCTGTTGAAGGTGAGCAAGATTCGGCGGAATCGGCACACCGCTAACCTGTTGCAACATTTGCATCGCAGCAAAGTCATCATCCGGTACGTGCGATTGTAGTGCCTTTGCCACCACGCGTGGAAATTTATAAGGGCTTGCGGTGGCTAAAAGCACATTCGGGGTGTTATCCCCAGACGCCGCCCGGTACTGCTGTTGAACCGCATAACCAACAGCAGTGTGCGGATCCAGCAAATACCCATCCCGATGCCAAACCTCGCGAATGGCATCTGCCACCTCTTCATCAACAGCAAAACCGCCAGCAAAGTCCGCTTGAATCGCGGTCAACACATCCGGCCGAACTTGATAGCGACCAGTCGTCTCAAGTTCCTGCATTAAATGCGCAACATACGCGCTATCTTCGCCACTCTTATAATACAACAGGCGTTCCAGATTACTGGAAATTTGAATATCCATGCTAGGTGCCACTGTTTTCAAAAACGGTCGGTTGCGATCATACACACCGGTTGCCAGAAAATCAGCCAATTCGTTGTTGGCATTGGCGGCCGCGATTAGTTTATGAACAGGCAAGCCTAGACTCTTAGCATAGTAGCCCGCCAACACATCGCCAAAATTCCCGGTTGGAACAGTGAAATTAACCTCATCTCCCATTGAAATGGCCTGTGTTTTAACCAGTTGGCTATACGCTGCAAAATAATACACAACTTGCGGAATCAGTCGGCCAATGTTGATGGAATTGGCTGCTGACAGGGTTACTTGCTCTGCCTGCAACCGAGCAGCAAAGCTAGTGTCAGTGAACAGGGTTTTCACTGCGCTTTGGGCCTGATCAAAATTGCCAGCGATTGGGAAAACTCGTGTATTGTCACTGCCCACGGTCAACATTTGGCGCTCCTGAATTGGACTGACACCATGATTAGGATAGAAAACCGTGATCCCAGTCTGCGCGACATCTTTAAACCCTTGCAGAGCCGCCGTTCCCGTATCACCGCTGGTTGCCGCTAAAATCATGACCCGATCATCAGGATCAAGTGCCAACTGCATCAAGCGCGGAAGCAACTGCAAGCCGACATCCTTAAAGGCACTGGTTGGTCCATGAAATAACTCTAAGACATGAAAATCCCCGACAGAACGAACTGGCGTGATGCGATCATCGGAAAAATGCTGATGATAGGCAAAATGAATCGCTTTTTTTAGTGAGTCGGTGTTAAAATCAGGCAACAGGATCATGAGAACTCGCTGAGCAATCGTTTCATAATCTAAATCTAACAGTTCATGAATGTTCAGCGTCTGATCGGCCAAATGCGGCAGGACAAACAAACCGCCTTCTTCAGAAATACCTTGTTTGATTGCCTCTTTGCTGGTTTTGCTAACCTGATGATCCCGTGTGCTCGTATATCGCATTTGAAGAACTCCTATCTCATTCGGCTTGAATTAACGATATGGATATGATAATCTGTTCGCATTAGAAAAACAAGTGTCTATATTTTATAAACAAGGAGCTGAGAATTTATGAAAATTGCCATCTTAGGTTTTGGGACTGTCGGCAGCGGCGTTTACGATATTATTGCAAATGGTGATACCCGAATGCGCGTCACCGCTATTTTCATTCGGCCAACGCACCCTGCGACCATGCCTGAGATGACAACAGACCTTGACGCCATCTTAAACGATCCTACTATTGATGTGATCGTTGAAACAATGGGCGGTCTTCATCCAGCACATGATTATATTTTACAGGCTTTGCAGCACGGTAAGCACGTGGTTACCGCTAATAAAGCCGTTGTCGCTAAATATTTGCCGGAGTTTATCGCTGTTGCTGCCCAGCATCACGTGCAATTTTACTTCGAAGCCACTACTGGCGGCGGCATCCCGTGGATTCGCAACCTTGAACGCGCCGCACGCATTGATCAGATCGATACCATCGAAGGCATTTTTAATGGCACTAGCAATTATATTCTCGATCAGATGCAACGCGCCCACCTCGATTTTGACCCCGTGCTCCTAGCCGCTAAAGATATGGGCTATGCCGAAGCCGATCCCAGTGCTGATATTGATGGCGAGGATGTGGTCAACAAGCTGAAAATTTCGGCAGCACTTGCCTACAACATGGCCCCACCACGTGATGTCCCAACTTTTGGTATTCGCAACGTCAGCAAAGCCGACATTGACTTTTTCGCAAGTCAACATCAGGTTTTACGGTTGATTGGTAAAAGTAAACGTGACGGTGACCACTATAGTATGGTCGTGGAACCGCGCTTGTATTCAGAAACCGCCTTGGCGGCCAATACATTTGAAAACTTCAATCTAATTCGCCTGCATGGACAAACGATTGGCGACCTGCAATTTTATGGCCAAGGCGCCGGAAAATACCCGACAGCCAACGCTATCGTGCAAGATCTGTACGATATCCTTGAAAATGCCCCGCATCTGGACCGTAGCTTCGATCAGCCGCTGCATTTTGACGCCAACCTGAATGTCACCGATTACGTTTTGCGCGCCGATCCCATGACCTTCGCGATGTTCAATGATCGCGAAACCGAGATCGTCAATGACCGGCTGGTGATCAAGCAAATACCAACTGGCGACATGCACAAACTCATGCGCGGCGTTTTGGCCATTGATGCCGATGCTTTTATGGCAGCAATCGGAGACAGTGAGTTGGCTGCTAAGGACGTCCTTCACCAGCAAGATCAGGAGGTGATCGGATGAAGGTCGTCAAATTTGGCGGTAGTTCCGTGGCCGATGCCGGTCAATTCCAGAAAGTTAAAGCCATAATCGATCAGGATGTGAATCGGCAAATCGTCGTGATTAGCGCAGCTGGAAAATATGGTAATGCTACCCGAAAATTAACTGATACGCTCTATTTAATTGCTGACGGCATGGAAGCCGGTCGAGATGTCGAACCGCTGTTTAATCAGGTCTTGGCTCGGCTAGAGGCCATCAACATTGCGCTGCAGCTCAATGTGCCGCTCATCAAACTGTTGCATACAATTCGCCATCATCTGGCCATTCGCTATTCTCGAGACTATCTGGTCTCTCGCGGTGAGTTCTTGACAGCCCACTTAATGGCAGCCTACTTAGGCTATACTTTTGTGGACGCCGCCAATCTTTTGTTTTTCAATAAAGCAGGCGCCATTGATGAAGCCAAAACTCAGACTGCTTATCAACAACTAGCCAGCCATCATGGTATCGTCGTTCCCGGTTTTTATGGTCGCGACGCAGATGGACATGTCAAGCTGATGCCGCGCGGCGGTTCTGACATTTCTGGTGCATGGCTAGCACGCTTGGCCCACGCTGATCTCTATGAAAATTGGACCGATGTTTCAGGCATTAAAATGGCCGATCCGCGTATCATTAAAGATGCCGACAGTATTGATGTGATGAGTTACGACGAATTACGCGAACTCACCTACATGGGATTTAGTGTTTTCCAAGAAGAAGCGGTGCAACCGGTCCGTGAATGTGGCATCCCGACGCGTATTTTGAACACCAATGCGCCAGAAGACCCAGGCACGCTGATCATTCATGATGATGACCCCGCCAATGATCTCAAAACAATCACTGGTATTGCTGGCCGTAAACATTATTTGGTCATCACGGTCCGCAAGTACCAGCTGGCCTTGCACTTAGAAGTCATTCAACATGCGCTCGGGGTAGTTGCAGCGCACCATCTCGTTGTCGATTATCTGCCCACGGGCATTGACAGTTTCAGTCTGCTCATTCGTGAACCGCGTCGTCAAGTCTCGGTACAGGAGCTGACCGCTGAAATCGCCGCTGCCTGTCAACCAGACAAAATGGAAGTCACCGAAAATGTTGCGTTAATCGCCATGGTTTCTCGTAAACTTCGACAACGACCAGCCATTGCCGGAAAAGTCCTCGCTTATCTGGATGATAACCTGCTCAACGTACAACTCGTTAGTCAGACCAATGACGATATCAATTTGCTAATCGGCGTACATGATCTTGATTACGACAAAGCTGTTCGGGTCATTTATAGCAGTATTCATCAAAACTTTCAGCGTCCGGCGCCTTATATTGAGGGGATTGCCTAGCACGTTACAAGCCTTGAATCGCATTTAATAAAAAAGCATCCTTTCCGCAAAAATTTACCGGAAAGGATGCTTTTTTGTTAATCCAACCTTTTGTCACTAGCAAGTTAACAACTTATAGGTTACTTATTCTTTTCTGCCATCCGCGATGGTGTCGGTTTTGGGTCATCATCAGTGGTTCCCTTTTTAGGGGCCATTGTTGCTTCTGCTGGCGGCTTCGGTGCAGCTGCATGTTGATCCTTGATGGCATCGACAACGGGTTGATTTCCAGCTTGATGCATCAAGGCGCCGTTCAGCATCCCGCGAATATCAATTCCGGCAACTTCTTGCAACATGTCCAATTGTTTGACCAGACTGCCGCTGGTTTGACCGGTCAGATCACCGTCACCATAAAGCTTGATCGAATCGACATTGGCATATGGACTCATCGCGGCTTCGATAATCTTTGGCATTGCCTCAATGGTCATCTTAAACCGACCGGATTCGTCTAACTGACGGGCTGCTTCTGCTTGCTTGGCAATGGCTTCCGCTTGCGCCAGCCCAATTGCCCGCGTTTTGCCAGCTTCTGCTTCCCCGATGGCCTTAGTGGCATTAGCGTTGGCTTCAGCGGCTAATTCTACCTGCTTGGCTGATGCCTCAGCTGCCGCAATCTGCGTAGCTTTTTGCGCTTCAGCTGCGCGCTGCGCCTTATACAGATCGGCGTCGGCTTGCTTACGCACGCTGGCATTCAATTCTTGCTCTTGTAATTCAGCGTCTTTTTGGGCAAGTTCAATATCTTTTTCTTTTTGAACTTGCTTGGCCTTCATTTGCTCAACAATAGCAGCCTGATCTGCCTGCGCTTGGGCGATTTCTTGCTGTTTCTTGAAATCAGCCATTTTGACTTGCTGTTCGCGTTCGGCATCAGCCACCTGTGTCTGCCGCTCAATTTCTTGTTGCTTAGCTTCTTGATCCGCCTGCGCTTGCTGAATCCGGGTGTCACGACTGGCCGCCGCTTCAGCCACTGCTGCATTTTTCTTAACTTCAGCGATTTGCTTTTTACCCAGCGAATCCAGATAACCGTTTTTATCGGCAATATCCTTGATCGTGAATGAGATGATCTGCAAACCCATTTTTGCCAAGTCTGAACTAGCTACATCCTGAACCTTCTCCGCAAAGGCATCACGATTCTGGTACGTGTCTTCCACGGTTAAGGTGCCCAAAATAGCGCGCAGATGGCCTTCAAGGATTTCGGTTGCTTCCGAATTGATTTGTTCGTCATTCTTGCCCAGAAATTGTTCTGCCGCCGTCGCGACCTCTTCTTGACTGGAACCAATTTTCAAAATAACGGTTCCGTTGACGATGATTGGCACCCCTTGTTGTGTATACACTTCTGGGGTTGCGACTTCAATCGTGCGTGTATTCAGACTCAAAACATCCCAGCGCTGCAAGATTGGCAGAATGAACGAACCGCCATTCGTAATCAGCTTAACTCGATTGCCGTTAACATCTCTAAAACTGTGCTTGCCCGAAATCATGGCTCCAGAGATAATTAACACTTCGTTGGGCAGTGCGGTTTTGCGATGGGTCGCCAAGAAAATAAAAATCAAAATCAAGACGATGGCCGCAATGATCCACGGCATATAATCAGTGAGAATTTCCATAAGTCCCCTCCTCTAAATGTGATGGCTAACTACGCTAGTTCACGCTCTCCTAAATGCATCAACATATGCGATGCCTTGCTTGAGTTCGATGATGACGACCTTGGTGCCTTGAGCCAGTGTTTGATGCGTGCCGGACCACAATTTGGCGGGATAGGTTTGCCGCGCCAAACCACCGCCAGTCACCATCACTTCACCAGTGTGACCATCAGAAACGGCTAATGTAACAGTCCCCAACAAATAATCGCGATCACTGACGGATGTCGTGTTCTCAACGGGTGCCAGTAATCGTTGCAAGAACGCGATCAGCGGCAGTAAGACTAAAGAAAAAAGCATCCACAATAAGCCAATCGCCAAAAGCATGGCACCAATGATCACAAGAATTTGTAACCAAAAAACTTGTTGGGTCAGCCATGACACCATCGTCATCACCTCACTTTTTAATCACATTAAATCCCTTTCATTTTATCATGCAAGCCGTCCATAACCTATACCATTATCGACACAACGTGCGTTTTTTATTTTAACTTGGCGAATTCTTCATCCCGAACCAATTTAGTTATCAAAAAATAAATTTTCGCAAAAAATGTGCTTTTAGACGTTACAAATTTTACTGATAGCATTGAGCCGTTAAACCTACAGAACTTCTTTTGTTGATCCAAGATTATGTGCATTCACAACCAGGCTTTAGGCGGGATTGATAGAAACCTATCAGTTGTAATTCAAAGCATAGTCTTCAGGGTCTTGATAATGCAGCGTCTTGGTGAACAAGACATGACTCGCATAGGCCAACGCAATCGGCAAGATAAAGAATAACAAGGTCAATTCAAGGACATTGCCAACTGTGACACTGCCCATAGCATCAAGCGCTGCCAAGGGGCCGACTAAGCCAGAAAATCCAAAACCGGCACTGGCCGGGGTGCCTTGAATGTTCAACGCCGCCCCAATACCGCCTAGAATGCCAGCATTAATCGCCATCGGCAAAAAGAGCTTTGGCCGAGAAAGAATGTTAGCCATCTGCATTTTTGGCGAACCGAGGAAGTGAGCCAGCGACGTGCCAAAAGAGTTTGCCTTCCAGCCATAGGTCGCCAAGGCAAAACCTGCCCCCACAATCCCGAGGTTAGCAGAACCCGCACCGATACCGGTCAACGAGATTGCCGTGGCAATACCGACCGTACTGATCGGGCTCACAATCAACACGGCGAAAATGATCCCCATGAGCACACCCATCACGATTGGCTGCAAGGCCGTCACATCATGGACAACGACACCAATATACTTCGTGATGCTTGAAACCGGCCCAAGCGTTAACATGCCAATCCCGCCGGCAATGACCAGCACCAGTGATGGAATGAGCAAAATCGTATAAGCTTTCAAGGCGTCACCAAGCAGCACTATCAACAAATAACCAATGGCTAAGGTGATCGCAAGGTTAATGACATCGCCAGTACCAGCAACCGTCAATCCTGTTTTAGTCAGATGGTAGTTGCCCGCCCCAACGATCGCGGCCAAAGCTAACGAACTGGTTTGAATCGGCGTAAATTTGGCCAACATGCCGACACAGACAGCCGACAGTGCCGGCAACAAAGTCATTGCAGCCCCTGTCATGTAGGTAACCACCGCCAATTGCGGAAAGCTTGGCAGCAACAGTTTGACAATTGCGTTCAAAATAGCGCCGGGTACCAAGGCGACAATAATTCCCACGGATAATCCGTTCAAAATGTTCATAGTAATGGTTTTAGCATCTTGTTTCATTGACTTGTCCTCCAAGTTAGTTGACTTGATGCGCTGACTTGCCGCCTTCAAGAATGGTTTTAACATCGTCCAGTGAAATATCAATCATATTTTTGACCGCCGCATCCGTATAAAAACCGATATGTGGTGAAATTTCAACATTCGGCATAGCCTTCAAAGTTTCAAGTGCCTGATTATCAACGAACGTTTGACTGCGGTCTTCTCCGAAAATACCGGCTTCGCCTTCAATCGTATCCAAGGCTGCTCCGGCAATCGTGTGATCATTAAGTGCTTTTATCAGCGCTTCCGTATCCACAATTGGCCCGCGGGCCGCATTGATCAGATATGCGGTCGATTTCATTTTACGTAACGCATCCGCATCAATGAGATGGGTGGTCAAGCCGTCCAACGGTGTATGGACCGTCACGACATCAGATGTGGTGAGTAAGGTGTTTAGATCCACATAACTGACCGTATCCGCCAATTCAGGCCGCTTCACTGGATCACTGACGATCACAGTCGCTCCCAATGCCCGAAAAATACGGGTCACAGCACTGCCGATTTTACCAGCACCAATAATACCAACCGTCAAGTTATGAATTTCAGATGCTTCAAGGCCGGCCCAACTATAATCATCCTTCGCTTCGCGGGCGCTTGCTTCCCCTAAATGCCGAATCAACCGCATGACTTGGGCTAAAACCAGTTCGGAAACCGATCGTGGCGAATAGGCCGGTACATTGGTCACAACTAATCCGTTTGCAGTGGCGGCAGCAAGGTTCACAATATCGTAGCCGGTAATGCGCAATGTCAGCTGTTTGATGCCAAATGCCTTCAGTTTTTGGTAAACCATTTCGTCAGGAATCGCACCATGCTGTTGAATCACGACACCGTCATACCCCTTGGCTAAATCAACGGTGTCCGGTCCAAATTCAACCGTGTTGGTATCAACTTGAATATCATTAGCAGCGACCCAAGCATCAATCGCAGCCCGCTCATCAGGTCGGACGGTATACATTAGAATTTTTGTCATATTTGCCTCCAGATTGTTAGCCCAGCATTTTTCAATCGGCTCATTAATGCGTTGCCATATACTTGGCGATGCGCTCGGCCGCCAACTTGAGATCCGCCATTGAAGCTGCATAAGAAATCCGCACGTACCCTTCACCGCCGGGGCCAAAACTAGCGCCAGGAATTACCGCGACCTTCGCCTCTCGCGCCAAGGCATAGACGAACTTCCAACTATCATGCATTCGCTCCGGCAGCTTGGCAAAAATGTAGAAAGCCCCATCTGGGTTCGGCACAGTCAACCCTGCGGCAGTTAAGGCTTTGATCAAGAAGTCACGGCGTTTCATATAAGCTTCCTTCATTGGCTGCGTATCATCCATGCCGTTTTTCAAGGCTTCTTCAGCGGCGCGCTGCGCATTGGTGGTGACACTCGTGATCGTGAATTCACTTACTTTGCCAATCTGCTGAATCACATCAGCTGGTCCTGCGGTGATTCCGACCCGCCAACCGGTCATGGCATGGGACTTTGAGACCCCATTCAATACAACCGCTTGATCAGGTAAAATTTCACCCATCGACACATGTTTGCCTGTATACGTCAGCTCGGAGTATATTTCATCACTCAATACGAAGATTTCGTATTGCTTGATCACCGCTGCCAAGGCTTCCAAATCCGCGCGATCGTATGTCACACCTGTCGGATTCGTCGGATAGTTCAAAACAACGGCTTTTACCGTGTCTTTGTTTGCCTCAATTGCCTTCTGCAACTTCTCCGGTTTCAAAATGAAACCATCTTCTGACGTATCAATAAAAATCGGCTTGGCACCATTCAACAACACAATTGGAATATACAACGGAAAAATTGGCGTCGGGATAATGACGGTATCGCCTTTATTCAGCATTGCCGTCAAACTCGAATAGATGCCGCCTGTCGCGCCGGCAGTGATCAAAATTTGGCTTTCCGGGTCATATTTGGTGTTGTATTTCGTCGCCAGATAATGGCTGGCAGCAGCCCGCAATCCTGGAAGTCCTTTGCTTTGCGTGTAATGACTCTCATTGTTTTCAATCGATGCAATACCGGCCGCCTTCACATGTTCAGGTGTCGGAAAATCCGGCTCGCCAAGTGTCAGCTTGACAATACCTTCAATCCCGCTGATCGCAGCATTAAATTGCAAAATATCGCTGGGCTTGAGCTGCTTAACTTCCTGATTCATCCGATCAACTAATGCCATATTATTTTCCTCCAATATTTTTCCTTATAGTTCTATCATAACGTGTTTCATGGGGAAGACCTAGGCGTCCGAACTTTGCCGCCACGGTCAATTGTCCCCTTCTCGAGACCATTTTGATTAGCGAGTCACTCGTTCTGCTGCTTGAAATCAAACAAAACCCCACAGTCACAAGCCGACTGTGGGGTAAGATAATGGGAATGATTCTCCTGATCTCAGCCACACAGTCAATTGCTTGATCTGTGTGACCGCTCACTCAAAGGTAACTGGTCTCACAGATCGTGTCTGAAAAACCAGAAATAAAAGGACTGTTCGCTTTGAGTCAGCTTGTTGGTCATTATGAGAACCTCCTAAGAATTAGATTAGTTACAGGTTACTGGGTTGTGAAGCATTTGTCAAATGATTTATGAGGTATCATTAGCAATTCAGTTTTTTTTAACGACTTTTTGAGA
Organism: Lacticaseibacillus sp. 30; assembly: GCF_053819265.1. NCBI lineage: Bacteria > Bacillati > Bacillota > Bacilli > Lactobacillales > Lactobacillaceae > Lacticaseibacillus > Lacticaseibacillus sp. 30. The sequence continues at coordinate 84,278 of NZ_JBSOQX010000008.1, read as the reverse complement.
TCACTTTAAAAAAGGTTTATCCCAGAAAGTGCTAAGCCAGGCTGGAAATTTCGTTCAATGTCTAGTGCCTGACCTTCCATATCAAGAAGAACAGTTTGTTGCTCTGCCGTGAGTTGATAGTGATGTTCACGCATCTCATCTCTAATAAAGTAGCCGATCGACCGCACTTGCAGACCAATGTTCATCCCTTGTGTTCGTTTACTTGCTAGTTTATCAATTGCCTGTTTTATTTTTAAGACAATCGTTTGGGCGGTGACATCTGTTTGTTTTCCGAAAAGATGTTGTAGTTCTAACATCTTAACCATGATTGCTTGCTTTTCATCCATTCAGAATCGCTCCTTCATTCGGGCAACGAGTTGTTAAATCTTAACGATATACAAAATTTGCCTTTTAATTGCTTGCCGTCTTATTATCGCAGTATCCCTTCCAACATCTGCAAACTGCCAATTTTGGTTATCTTATCCAAAATATACGCCTGAGGAACAGTTCGGGATTCATTTAAATTTAAACGTCGGTATTTTCAGGTTTTTCGTCGTTCTTTCCTTTAATTCGTATAAGGACACCACGGAAAATGCAGTTTTGCCAAACGACAACAACCAACACTGACCCTTCAGAATAGGCTACAATGACCTTAATTAAGAGAGGAGCATTTAGTCATGAATTATTCAATCACACCCAACAGCACCTTCCCTGTTGTCAACATTACGATGGGCCAAGATGAAACGATTCAAATTGAATCCGGGTCCATGATTTATCACAATGGCATGGTCGAACTCAGCGGTCATATGAATAGTAATGGTAAGAAGGGCCTTGGCGGTATCATGAGTGCTATCGGCCGCTCAGTCACCAGCGGCGAACGTTTTTTCATCACAACCGCCACTGGCACTGCCCCGGATGCTGAATTGGCCATCGCCCCCGGTAATCCTGGCGTTATCAAAGAGTTAACTCTTGACGACACCCATCAGTATCGTTTGAATACGGGTGCTTTTCTGGCCATGGACACCAGCGCCAGCTATCACATGGTGAGTCAAAAAGTCAGCGGTGCTTTGTTTGGCGGGACTGGCGGGTTCTTCATTATGGAAACTGCCGGAACTGGGACAATGCTCGTATCTGCTTATGGCGACATCATTCCGATCACCTTGGATGGCAGTCATGAATATGTGATTGATAACAGTCACGTTGTTGCATGGGACAGCCAACTAAATTACAACATTCAACCTGCCAGCGGTATCATTGGCTTCACAACTGGCGAAGGTTTGGTCAACCGCTTTAGTGGCTCTGGTACTGTGTATATTCAAACGCGGAACATTGAAGCTTTGGCAAATCTGGTTCAGCCATTTTTGCCAAGTAGCAAAGACTGATTGCATTGCCCTGATTTAAGGCAAGCCAATGCACATCAAAAACCCGTCAATTTTTGGCGGGTTTTTGATGTATGCAAGGAATATCAAGCAAAAATTGACGCCACTCGTGTCTTATTTGCCGAAAATACATGATTTGACTGTCTACATCTAAATTAGGCAAATTCTTGGCCATTCGGTAGCATTTTCCGAATACCGCCAGCAGGATTAGGATCATCCCCACGGTATCGCGGGATCAAATGCAGGTGGCAATGCATCACTGTTTGACCGCCATACAGGCCGACATTAGCGCCAACATTATAACCATCAGGATGATATTGCTGGTCAATCAACGTTTTGCCTGCATGAATGAGACGATTGATGGCTAACAGCTCCTCCTCGCTTAGGTCGAAGAAGTTGCTTCGATGCGTCCGCGGAATCACAAGCAAGTGACCCTGGCTCACAGGATGAATATCCCAAAAGGCCACTGCGAGATCATTTTCAAGAATGATACTGGCTTGAGGAAGATGGCAAAAGATACAGTCGGCTTGTGACATCATGGTGTCCTTTCTGATTAAGTCTCAAATCAAAAATAAGCACAAGGCGCTTGCAGCTCTGAACTGCTGCATTTGCCTTGTGCTTATTATTCAATACGATGGATTATGCTTCAAGTTTCTCTTTACTTGAATCTGCAATATAATGCGGCACTTCATCATCGATGAAATAGACCTTGTACCAAACAAGGAAGGTGTAAATCGTCCAAACTTTCCGACGATCATCGCTTTCCTGCCGATACGTACGATCCAAGATATCGAGAATGGCATCCTGATCGAAGAATTCCTTGACCCAGTCTTGTTCAAACATTTTGCGGACCGTCTTGTAGAACGGTTCGTCTTCCAACCACTGCTTGACCGGCACTGGGAAACCGAGCTTTTCACGACTCGCCCATTCTTCCGGTAAGTGACGGTTAGCAGCTTCACGCAATGCATACTTCGAGTTGTGCGAATTGATCAGATACTTGGTTGGGATACCAGCCGCGACCTTAGCCACTTCCTTATCAAGGAACGGTACCCGCAATTCCATCGAGTTGGCCATCGACAACTTGTCAGCTTTCAAAAGAATATCTTTTGGCATGAACTGGTGGATGTCGAGATACTGCATCTTCTTAACTTCATCATCGTAATGACGTACCTTTTTGTACGAAGCGGTCACGATGTCACGAACACTCTCACTTTGCCGAAATTCCGGTTGTAAGATCTTGTCAGCCTGGCCCTCATGAAAAACCAGTGCTTCGCCGATGAAGAATTCTTCGGCAGGGGCTGTTGATTCATAAAGATGCAAGCGGCCATGGAAATTCGGCATCTTTTTCAGGCCATGGGCGATCGTATACTTAACACCTTTTGGCAACTTGCGTAAACCGTCCGCAAAGACTCGAATGGCGTGGCTGCGCGTATGGAAGCCATAGTTCGCATAACCAGCAAAGAGTTCATCAGCACCTTCCCCAGACAAAATAACGGTCACGTCTTTGTGTGCCAGTTTCGTTAGGAAGTATAGCGGTACACAGGAAGGATTGGAATCTGGTTCATCCAAATGATATTGAATCAATGGGAAGTTATCTAACGCTTCTTTTTCAGTAACAATATCACTAGTGTTATCCAAACCGAGTTTGTCACTGAGTTCCTTAGCGGCAACGCCTTCGTGATACTTTTTGTTGTCAAAACCAATTGAGAAGGTATGCTCTGGCCGCAACAAGGCGGTGATATAAGAGGAATCGACCCCTGATGAAAGTAAAGACCCGACTTCGACATCGGAAATCCGGTGAGCATCAACTGACTCAGAAACACTCTTGTCAATAGCTGCAACAGTATCTTCAAAGCTCAAATTGTTCGCCTTGAAATCCATGTCCCAATACTTCTTAATGGTTAACTTGTTATCCTTCAAGGTAAAATAGTGCCCTTCAGGAATCCGGTAAACCCCTTTAAAGAAAGTCTCATCCAAAGCCGAATATTGGAAAGTCAAATAAGGCTTCAGTGCTTCCTTGTTCAATTGTTTCTTAAACTTAGGATGTTTCAAAAATGCTTTGATTTCACTACCCACAATAAAGGTATCGCCATCGTGATAGTAATACATCGGCTTGATCCCAAAGAAATCACGCGCGCCAAACATTTCCTTCTTATTATCATCCCAGATAAGGAAGGCGAACATCCCGCGAATCTTCTTGAGAAGTTCGTCCATCCCATATTCCTCATAACCGTGAAGCAGAACCTCGGTATCGGAATGGGTCTTGAACACATGCCCAGCAGCAATCAAATCCTTGCGAATGCTCTGGAAGTTATAAATTTCCCCATTAAAGATGATCGCAACTGTGCCATCCTCATTCAGGATCGGCTGCGAACCACCTTTTAAGTCAATGATCGACAACCGGCGGAATCCGAGGGCAACGTTATCATTGATATATTCGCCGCTGGAATTGGGACCCCGGTGTTTGATCATGTCCATCATGTTATTAATAACTGGCTTTTTATTTAAAATTGTCTTGTCCGCAAACGCGATGATTCCGCACATACAGTTAACCCCTTTTCGCGTGAATGACGATCATTACTTGTTTCAGTATAAAGATTTAGCGTCGCAAGTCAATTCAAGAGCGTGAGCCACCCCGGTTAGAAACCGGAGTGTAAGTGGCCTTGGCCGTGATGGCCTGGGTTTGGCTATTGCGGTCAAGGTCCTTACACGCAGGTTTCTGGGGTGGCGATCGCGTTTAAATCAGAGCGTGAGCAGGCCCGGTTAGAAACCGGAGCATAAGTGGCCTCGGGCATAAATGGCTGGGCTTTGGCCATTTATGTCCGAGGTCCTTATGTGCAGGTTTCTGGGCCTGCGAGCGCGTTTCGGAAAACAGCCGGAATCAGTGGTTCAGTTTGGCTGTATCACAGCCGCGATGATCATTCACCCTCCTACTTTCCAAAAAAACGCAAAAAAACAGAGATCCAAGTTCCTACAGGTGAACTTGGATCTCCTAAGTTAAGGATTTGACCGATGCAATAATCTCAAAACTTTTCTTGGTACTAATTGTAAAACCTTCTTCGATAACCTTAATACTGCGACACCTTCTAAAAAATACTTATTCACTTGTACGGAACGACGAGTGTTGAAATGATGTTGCCCTATAACTAGGCGTTGTTTGGTGGTCCTATTGACACACCCTATTGAACATCTATGGGAAGCTCATTGCCCCGCTTGGATTACTGAGTCTTTTTATTAGCCTCGTACCTCCATGTGTGTTCATCTTTGGTCAGTTGGAACATGAATCGTACGACTGGTGGCGCAGATACTTACTGCACCAACGCTCTATTTGTCTATTCGTGCTTTGCGACACACACATCACTTTCGAGCTGGTTCGTCTTGGTAATGCTAGACAAGGATCGTAATGCTCGGTTCCTGCATCGACCTTTTGGTTCTTCCTTAACTTCAATTAAAGTGTATCATGTAAGCGCTAACTTTGCAAGCTAATCACGTCATTTATTTAAAAAAATCGTTCCATCCGCGCTCAATACTGAAAACGCCGAACACGGCTCGCAGCACCATAGCCATATAAGCTAAGCAGCCGCTGTTGCGTATCCACACTCACCACATAACCGGCATATTCGCTCGGCAAACCAAAACGTCGATCATACCGGCGATTAAACTTGGTTGTTAGACCGTGATGACGGCCCATCAACGCGCTTGTATTCTGCAGGCTGTAATGAATGCCATTAACAATGTAATCTGCTTCTAAATGATAGTGCCCAGCTAAATAACCAACCACTCGGCCGCTTGACTGCCTAAAGTCAAACCGCAGACGACCGCCAAACGCTGGTGCCTCGCCAGTATGCAACACCCCGCTCGCGTGGAAGTTAAAGGCTCGCAATAACTCATGGACAGCGCGGCCATTAAATTTCAGTGCCGGCTGGCCATTTTCCTTCAGGGCTGGGGCATGGCTCAACAACAAGACATCTCGCTTACCAGCACCTTTTAATGCCAATGCAAAATTCCGGAGCTGAGCGAATGAGACCGCAAGTGTTTTCTTGACATCAAAAGCCTTGTGACCATCAATCAAAGGGACATCTGCCGTATTCAAAACAATGATCCGCAAGTTAGGAAAGTCTTGAACCATTAGCCCTTCTTGCGAAACAGCCACCCCTATCTGCTCAGCATTTGGTCTAAAAATCATCGTCTGGTTCACTTCTGGCAAAAAGCTGCCGCGATGCCCTGCCCGCTTTTCGGCAAACTTGTCATTATCGTCATGATTGCCTTTTGTCACCAGAAACGGGACAGAACCGCTTTGATAATCAGCCATGATGTTCCGTAATCGCAGTCGAGTCAGCCATGGTGCCTCGGACCCATCCACCAAGTCGCCAAGATGGACCCGGAGTGCCAGTGGTAATTGGTCACTTAACCATTGCTGTTCGCGTACATGCCAGTATCCAGTAGGTCCATAATAAGTGGTGGCAAATTTTGCCTTATCGTGGGTATCCGTGATCAACGCAAAGTTTACGGCTGAAGGCGACAGCAATGGCGAGATTGCGGAAACAAATCTGGTCAGATCTTTTTTGACAAATGGTCGGATTGCAATGCTCATGAAAACCTCCATCGTGATATTCGGGTCAGATATTCAAGAAGACGCCTAATGCGAGAAAGACAACCTGGGCCAACGTCGTGATAAAAAGATTCTTGATGGCATTCGGAAAAGTCAGTTTTTTAACCGGATTGGCGGCAAAACCGCGCGCGTTCTTCACCACAATGGGCACGGTAATCAGCGTTAGCAAGGTTAATTTTGGCAGTAACCCCAGCACAACCGCGGCAATCAGCATCAAAAAGCCAACCGTATATAATCCATAGAAGAAGATGATGCTACGCGACCGACCCAGATAATGCACAATCGTTCGGCGCTTGAGTGTTTCGTCCTCTTCTTGATCGGCAATATTATTGGCCAGCAACAAGGCCGCAATCGTACATTGTGCCAATCCGCTGGCAAGATAAACCGCTCCGATCAACGGCCATGAAAAGGCGGTAACATTGAAGACGTTGACATAAACGGCAATTAGGAAAATCACGAAACCCATCGTAAATCCTGAGAAAAATTCCCCATACGGCGTGGCCGAAATTGGTCGCGGACCGCCAGCATAACCATAGCCGACTGCAAAGCTAAACAATCCCATCACCAGCAAGGGCCACCCCGTGCGGCTCACCATCCAGAGGCCCAACACACCGCTGGTTACCATCATACCAACAACCATCCACCCAATCATGCTCGGGTTGAGATGATGAACCCCAATAATGTTAGTCTTCTCGCGAAAACGCAACGCTTCTGTGCGCTCTGATCGTTTGTAATCTTGATAATTATCGTTCGCGTCCACCGCCATGTTAAACAGCAACATGGCCACAAAGAAAACCAGTAATTCAGCGATATGTAACGTATGATAATGATACCAGGCAAACAATGTGCCTAATAAAAACGGAAAAACTGAAGCCGTTTTGGCCTTGATCTCAACCAACTCAAGAAAAACAGATAAAGACATGACAACCTCCAACAATTGACTTTTAAGAATCACATACAGTAGAGTGAATATGTCTATAGGAAAGAGAGAAAATGCATGATTCATCCACTGTGGCACCGATTCCCCATGGTCTATCAACAACTCGAACAGATTCAGCAACGGCTTGAACACGTCGCTGTTTTGCGTGAGCCGCAAGTCCACGCATTGATCCAGCAACAGATCAACGCTGGCGGCAAAATGCTGCGCAGCGGGCTAATGCTTATGCTAGCGCGTTTAGGCAACCCTGACAACGACGATCTCATAACCGCCGGCGCTGCGATTGAGGCCTTACATCTCGCGACCTTGGTTCACGATGATGTACTTGACCACGCCGACCTGCGCCGCGGTTCCGATACCGTCTCAGCTAAATCAGGCAATCGTGAGGCAATCTATGCTGGCGATTTCCTCTTTGCCATCTATTTTCAATTATTAAGCGAACAAAATCCAGCAACAACCGATTTAGCGACCAATGCGCGCGTCATGAAGCACATCTTTATGGGAGAAGTTGACCAAAATGGTCCCAGCGCGCCACTCATTCCAAGTGTTTCCGAATACTTGAAAGCCATCGCCGGCAAAACGGCAGCACTTTTTGCTTTGGCAACTTACACTGGTGCGACAATCGGTCAACTAGACTTTACCGAAAAAAAAGCCGCGTATCGTTTTGGCCGCCAACTAGGCATGGCCTTTCAGATGATTGATGACTTGTTGGATTACACCCAAACAACTGATACGCTGAATAAACCGGTGCTCGAAGATTTACATAATGGCATTGTCACACTTCCGTTAATTTATGCCTATCAAAACGTCCCCGAACAACTCGCCCCACTGGTCGGGACCGCAGCAAAAATCGCTGCCAATAGCGACCGAATTGCGGCAATTGTCAGTGAACACGGCTTGCCCCAAGCCCGTCAACTCGCCACTCGCTACACTGATAAGGCTATCAACGCCCTCGCGCCATTGCCTGATGCGCGCATTAAGCAAGAGCTACGCAAGCTCACTCAGCAATTATTGCGACGAGATCATTGATCGTCTGGACTTCATATATGCCTATCCTTTTTGATAGAAAAGTAAGTACCGGCGGATAAAGTTCAGCTAACAATAGAACCAGCAAATCTAGACTCAGTCGGCTTTCTTTGTGATCTTCCTAACGAAAAATTAAGTATTAAATAGCCCGCCACACTTGTTACATCCGGATTCTGCATCATACCAACTTTTTAAAAATTGAAATTGTAATATTTCAGCCCGACGTTTTCACAAACATTGGGCTTTTTCAGTGGTATGATGTATGTAAAGCAAAAGTGAAAGAGTGATCAAACATGGCAAAAGTTCTCTCCATCAACGCTGGCAGCTCCTCACTCAAATGGAAGCTGTTCGAGATGCCAAGTGAGCGCCAGCTTGCAGAAGGCGCGACTGACATCCTGAAACAATCAACCGTCAAGATCAAGTATGGTACTGATCAAGCTTACGAAAGCGCTACCCCAATTTGCAATTATCGTGACGCTGTTGCCAACCTGCTCTCTAACCTGCAAACACTCGGACTCGTACAAAATTTGGATGAAATTACCGGCATTGGCCATCGCGTGGTAGCTGGCGGGGAATTATTTTCCGCCCCAATTGTCATTGATGATCGTGTTCTGGCGCAGATTCGTGCTCTGCGTGATTATGCTCCGCTCCACAATCCGGTTGAAGCCGACTGTATCGCCATCTTTCGCAAAATGATGCCTTGGGCACTTGAAGTCGCAGTATTTGATACCGCATTTCATCAAACCATGAAACCAGTCAATTATCTTTACAGTATTCCGTATGAGTATTATCAAAAGTATGGTGTCCGTAAATACGGTGCGCATGGAACCAGCGTTCGCTATGTGAGTGCTCACGCCGCCAAAATGCTTCGCAAACCATTGGCACAAATGCGAATGATTGTGATGCATCTTGGGGCGGGGTCAAGCATCACGGCCATCCAAAACGGGCAATCGGTTGACACATCGATGGGCTTTACCCCTTTGTCCGGTGTCACGATGGGCACGCGTTCAGGCGATGTTGATGTGTCACTCATCGGCTATCTGATGAAGAAACTTGCCATCACCGATGTCGATCAAATGATTGATATCTTAAACACAGAGTCAGGCTTACGCGGGATCTCCGGCATTAGTCATGATGTTCGCGACCTTGAAGCCGCTGCGCCGACTAACCCGCGAGCCAAACTGGCGCTTGATATCTTTGTGAACCGCATTGTTAAATATGTCGGTGCTTATGCCGCCTTGATGGACGGTGTCGATGTCCTAGTCTTCACAGCTGGCATCGGCGAACACAGCAGTGACATTCGGGCACGCGTCATGCAATCTTTAGATTATCTCGGCGCGCGGATTGATGCGAGCTTAAACACTCAAATCCACGATAACGCAGGTGACATTACTGCAGCTGATTCAAAGGTCAAAACACTGGTCATCCCCACAAATGAAGAATTGATGATCGTCCGCGACGTCATGTCCTTAAGCCAAGCAGTGGCGCAAGCGGAATAGTGGTAGGCGTTCGCTAGCCCAGAAACAGAACTGGCGAACGCGCTACGATCGAGCATGAGCAAGCCCGGTTAGAAATCGACGCGTTATAGGCTTCCCTGCTGGCGCCAACAGCAGGAACAGGTGAGAACATCATTCACAGTCGTCAAATAAAGCGAACAGTTTTCCTGCACAAGGGAAACTGTTCGTTTTTTTATCATGGATAATTTTTATTGGGATTTAAAGATCCTAGTGCCAAGGCGGAGCAATCATAGGCCAGATGGGGCTCAGCCGTGCAAACAACACAGCGACCGGGCTTTGTCGCTGATGTTGTTAGGCGACTTCGAGACCGCGGGCTTTGCGGTCTCGAAGCGCCGTCTCCGCTCTAGCTCCGCGTCGCCACCCCATCTGGCCGGAGATTGCGGAGTTTGGCATGGCAAGAAAGTTTTAGCCTGAATTCATTCCTACGATTATTTGGCACTAAACAAATCATAAGTCCCAGGAGGAAATTGGGTTTTTTCCTCAAAAATAACCGACATCAACTACTTGCCTTTTCTTCATCCGCTGTCTATACTGTGTATATATTACATATACAGTATAGACACATCAAAGGAGATGTTCGCCATGCTCACTGTCACAGGCTTAACGAAACGATTTGGTTCAGCAACTGCTGTTCACGATGTTTCCTTCACGATCCAACCCGGTGAAATTCTTGGCTTGATCGGTCAAAACGGCGCTGGTAAAACGACCACTTTTCGCATGCTACTCAATTTGCTTCAAGCTGATCACGGTAATATGACTTGGAACGATCAACCGCTATCTTTGCTCAGCCGTGAGACGATTGGTTATCTCCCCGAAGAACGTGGTCTTTATCCCAAAATGACCGTTGTTGATCAGATTTGTTTTTTCGGAGAATTACATGGCATGAAACGCGCTGCGGTGATGGCTGTTCTGGATCAATGGCTAGATCAATTTCAGGTCAAAGGTAAGCCAACCGATTTGGTCAAAGATCTCTCTAAAGGTAATCAGCAAAAAGTTCAACTCATTGCGGCCATGATTCACAACCCGCAGTTCATCATTTTAGATGAGCCCTTTTCCGGCTTAGATCCGGTGAATGCTGGCTTGCTTGAAGCTGGTATTCGGCGGTTGCGGGATGCTGGAAGTGCCATTATTTATTCTAGCCACGACATGGGCAATGTTGAGGCCATTTCCGATAAATTGGTGATGTTGAAAAATGGCGAAGTCGTTTTATCAGGTGCTCTCAATGATATTCGCGATCAATTCGGCCAAACTCGCCTCTACATTCAATCTCCTCTCACCCAAGAACAATTGCTATCCTTCCCCGGCGTGGTCGGTGTCGCCCAACGCTCCCGAGGGTTTCTCGTTAAATTGGCTGAGCCACAAGCCGGTCATGACATTTTCACAGCGGCCACCCAACAAGGTTATATTCCTGAATTCAGTCAGCAAGCACCTTCCCTAGATGAAATCTTCCGAATGAAAGTTGAGGCCTAGTCATGAAAAAAATGGATGTGATTTTCCGCCAAGTCTTCTTCAAGAATCTTAAAAGTAAAACCTGGTTGTGGATCGTGATCGGTCCGTTGGTGCTGGCCGCTGTTTTCGGCGGGGTTTTTTGGCTGATGAATCAAACTAATCAAACTAGCAAAATCGGTGTCGTGACGTCCAGCCCAGCATTGACCAGCACGCTGAAAGCAAGCAGTGATGATGATCAACGCTACATCAGCTATTCGTCAACGGCAGCGGCCAAGCGCGCGATGGCTGACGAAGATCTTGATGGGGTCTTGACCATCAGTACGCAACCAACCACCCATGCCAGCCTCATTGAACGAACTGATGGCAATGGTATCAACCAAACCCAGCTGCAAAGCGTCTTAGCACAGGCACATACTAAAGAAGTTGCGGCTCAGTTGAAATTATCGACCACGCAACTGCAAAGTCTTTTCGCGACACCCCAGCTGGCCACCAGCAGTGTCTCCGTTGATAAAGGAAAACTTGTCAGCCGGTCTGCCAAGACTCAAAAATCAGGCGCTATGGTCGGGTTTATTCTCGGCATGCTGATATATACCTTTGTCATTAGCTACGCTTCCATGATGGCACAGGAAATCGGCACTGAAAAAGGCTCCCGCATTGAGGAATCCATCCTCACTGCCATCACGCCGCAAGCACAGTTTTTTGGTAAACTGCTGGGTATTTTAGCCTTGATGGCCGTCCAAATGGCGATCTACGGCGTTGTGACGCTTGCCGGTGGTCTCTTACTGCAACGTTTACCGAAGAATCCGCTATCCAGTTTGATGACGAACATTGATCTCAGCGGTATCAGCTTAAATATGCTGATTTTCAGTCTCGCTTTCTTTTTTGTCGGCACGCTCACTTACACCGTTTTAGCTGCTTTAACTGGCTCACTGGTTGCTAATCAAGAACAAATCGGCCAAGCCACGACCCCAATCGTTATGCTGGGAATGCTAGGCTATTTCGGCGCTTTGATTGTTGCTGGCGGAACCTCACCGATCCTTAACATCGCCAGCTACATCCCCTTCCTATCGACCATGATGATGCCGGTTCGCCTAGGCGCAGGACAGGTCACTGCTGTTGCCGGGTGGTCAGCATTAGGCATCAATCTCGTTTTCCTAATCTTATTCACTTGGCTCACCGTCAAATTTTACCAGACCAATGTGTTAAGCTATTCAGATGGCGGCATGTTGAAAGCTTTCAAACGCTCATGGCAACTACAACGCGCCGCCCGCAAACCTAAACCTGTTAAATCATGAAACGAGGTTAACCATGCGGATCGTTATTTCGAATCAATCCGGCAAACCGATTTATGAGCAAATTGAAGACCAGATCAAGACTGCAATTCTTTCTGGTCAATTAAAGGTGAATGAACAACTGCCATCAATTCGCAGTCTGGCAAAAGATTTACGGATCAGTGTGATCACCACCACCCGCGCTTATCACGAACTCGAAGCAGCTGGATTCATTACGAATGTGCAAGGCAAAGGCGCCTATGTTTTGGGTCAAGACAGTGCACTTGTGAAGGAAAACGCTTTGCGTGAAATTGAGACCTATCTGAATCAAGCCATCGATACTGCCAAAATGGCGCGCATTGCACCTGAAGAACTACACACGATGTTGGATACATTGATGCACACGGAGGGAGACACTGACAATGACAACTGATCTGCTAACCGTTACGAACTTGACCAAACGCTATGCCGATTATCAACTTGCTAATGTCAGTTTTAGTTTACCCGCTGGCTACATCATGGGCTTCATTGGTCCCAATGGTGCAGGCAAAACGACCACAATCAAAGCCATTTTGGATATGATCAAACCAGACTCAGGTAACATTTCGGTACTTGGTCAAACGACGCCACAAGCCCGCGAAGCGATTCGCGATCAACTTGGGATTGTTTTAGATGGCGCGGTTTATCCTGACTCATGGCCAGCAGAAGCTGTCAATCGTTATGTTGGACCGTTTTTTCCTAATTGGGACACGGCTTATTTCCAGCAACTGCTGCGTGACTTTGATATTCCAACCAAGCCTAAGTATCACGATTTGTCGATGGGCACCAAAATCAAGTTACAGTTAGCGGCCGCTTTGGCACATCATCCTAAGCTCTTGATCCTAGATGAACCCACTTCTGGCTTAGATCCGATTGCGCGTGATGAATTGATTGCCATTCTGCAAGATTTTATTCGCGATGAGCAACACAGCGTTCTTATTTCGACACACAGCATCATGGAGCTCGCTAAAGTGGCGGATTATGTCACTTATCTGTTGGCTGGTAAAATCACGTTCACTGGTCCACTCAGCGATCTCCTTGACCGCTATCTTTTGATTAAAGGCGGACCGAACGATTTGACTGCTGCAATCAAAGCCACCTTAATTGGGTTGCAGGAAAGTCCGGTCGGTTTCTCCGGTGTATGGCCAGCTGACCAAGCAGCAATGTTGCCCGACAACATGATTCAGGAACCTGTCGATTTAGAAACATTGATGATCGCGTTTGGTAAAGGAGGGCATCCCCATGCGTAATGTTACCAAACTTGTCGCCTTAGACATGGGTGCGCTTTACTCCGGCACGCATAAATACCGCTGGTGGTCATATCTGGTTGCTTTTCTGATCGTGCTCATTGCCTTCTTGAATGGTGATGCCGCCACACCACTTGCTGGCGCTATCACCGGTACTAGCGTTGGTATCTTGATGATGCCGTTTGCCAGTGTTGATCGACATGGCTTGGAACAGTTGTACACGATGCTGCCTATCCGCCGCCGAGAGATTGTCGCCAGTCACTACCTATTTGGCTTGCTCGTCATGCTGATGATTGATCTTTATGCCGCATTCATCGTTGCAGTCGGCATGATCGCTCGTTTCAACCCGATACATGACTACCATGCCATTATCTGGATGCTATTTTTCGCAACCGGCCTTGTCTTATTACAAATGACATTGTCGTTTCCTCTAATGATTGGGCTTGGCTTCCAACGTGCCCCGTTAGCTGCTTATTTACCGATTGGCATTGTGTTACTCGCCGTTTTTATTGAAGCCGGCTTAGACCTTGACTTAGCAGTCTTGCGGCCCTGGCTCACGGCGTTCTCCATACTTTTGATCGTCGCCTTTGCGTTTTCTTGGTGGCTGAGTACCTATCTATATAAAAGGCGAGAATTTTAACCTTTAAAAACCAAAAAGCCGTCACCTTGCTGCTTAGAGCAAGATGACGGCTTTTTGGTTGCTTTATTCAGTTGGCAAACAAGCAAGGCTCGTGCATGAATCACGCCTCAACCTTGACCATCTTTAAATGCCGGATATAAAGTCATCCCGCCATCAATGAATAAGGTAATGCCAGTCACATAACTGGATTCGCTGGATGCCAGCCATGCTGCACCAGCTGACACATCTTCAGGTTTGCCAATTCGATTCATCGGTACCATTGAAACTGTCTGGTCATACTGCGCCTTGTCAGCAAATTTCTCGGCGTTAATCGGCGTTTCAATCGCACCAGGGCCAATTGCATTGACCCGAATCCCTTGCTTAGCATATTCCATCGCAATCGTCTGGGTAAAAAGTTTGACTGCACCTTTGGCCGCCGCATAACTCGCGAAGGTTGGCCACGGAATTTGTTCATGCACCGAAGTGATATTAATAATGTTGCCTGCCTGATGGTGTTCAAGAAAATAGTTCAGTGCGGCCCGCGCTCCTAAAAAGACGCCGGTTTGATTAATGGCAATGACTTTGTTCCAGTCCTCCAAAGAGACTTGATGCGTTGGTTCCTTGATTTCCATGCCAGCGTTATTCACCCAGACATCAAGTCCGCCAAAATGCGCCGTTGCTGTTTCAACTAAGCTAGCAATGCCATCTTCTGTAGAAACATCAGCATGGATGCTCACCGCCTGCCCGCCGTTTTTGATCACGGTGTCGGCGACTTGCTTTGCACCTTCATGATCACCTAAATAATTGATCACGACTGACATGTGCTCTTTGCCAAATCGTTCTGCAATGGCAGCGCCGATGCCTTTTGAACCACCCGTCACAATTGCAATCTTTCCGTTCAAGTCTTGATACATGCTCGCTCTTCCTCTCATGCGTGTGGTCACGCAGCGGTCACCTAGAAGGTAGGCCCTAAATTCAGTGTAGGGGTATGGTATTAGATTGTAAAACATTGTGCTGCACTAGGATGCCTTTTCAAAAGAAATCTCAAATTCCGTCTAAAAAAACCAAAAAAAAGCCAAAATAAATCAAAAACGATTTATGAGAATCATCCATCATTTGTAAACACGTGTCTTTTAGGCATTTGGGATTAAATACGCGCAAATATTATTTAGAAACAATAAAAAAGGCTCTGTATCTTTCTCTTCTCAAAAAAACCTTATCAAGACCGATTAAAGTTCCCCCGAATTATTGAGATTTTAGTACTTAGAATTAAAGAGTTCTAAAATCATTATCCAAAGTTCACTTGGTCACAAGTCTTTTATGCCTCTTTTGCGTCAACAATATTTGATATTTAAGACCAATATTCTTCTTTATACATGTTCTTTAACTGCCGGCGTATAGAGTATGAATTAAGTATCCGGTGAGAAATAATCGGTAAAACTGTAAGCGGGTACATTTTATATGTGAGAAATATCACACAGTTGTTGTGCTACTTGTTGTGAAGGCCTTAACATTGCTGGTGGAAAGAAAGGACTGATTGTTGTGAAAGTTGGCGTTGTGAAAGAGCAAAAAGCTGGCGAAGGTCGTGTGGCTGTCACACCAGAAAATGTTAAAAAGCTGGTTGATGCAGGAGCGACTGTTTTGGTTGAAGAATCAGCTGGAGTCGGTGCAGGTTTTCCTGATGCAGATTACGCTGCGGCTGGCGGCACTATCGTCAGTCACGCTCAGAGTTGGGATAGTGATCTCGTTGTCAAAGTCAAAGAACCTGACGAGGAAGAATATCAGTATTTCAAACCAGGTCAGGTCGTTTGGGGATTCCAACATTTGGCCTCCTCACCTGCCACTGTGAAAGCCATGCAAGCTGCCGGCACGACAGCTATCGGCGGTGAAACCATCGTTGAAAATGGCGAGTTGGCATTGCTAAAACCGATGAGCGCTATCGCAGGTCGCCGGTCCGTCATCATGGGCGCTTATTATCTTGAAGCACAGCATGGCGGTGAAGGCATTTTATTGCCAGGCACACCGGAAGTTGCTTCAGGCACGGTGATTATTTTCGGTGGTGGGAACGCTGCTTTTAACGCCGCCAGTTTGGCATTAGCCATGGGCTGTCGCGTCACAATCATCGAACTTAAAAAAGACCGCCGTGACTGGTTAGCGAAGCAATTTACAGGTGAAGCCTTGACGCTGCTGCCATCGACGCCAGAGAATCTCGCCGCGGCTATCAAGACCGCCGATGTCTTCATCTCAACCATTCTGATTCCGGGCGCAAAGCCGCCGAAGTTAGTCACAACAGCGATGGTGCAGTCGATGAAACCGGGCAGTGTCCTTGTAGATGTAGCCATTGATCAAGGCGGCACGGTTGAAACTATTGATGCACCAACCTCTATTGATGATCCCGTTTTCACCAAATACGGCGTCATCCATTACGCCGTGCCAAATCAACCAGGCGCGGTACCGCGCACAGCGACGATGGCACTGGCAGTTGGCAACATCAAATATCTTTTGGCAATCGCAAAATCTGGGATTGATGGCGCCATTAAAAATAATCCTGCGCTGGCTTCTGGCGTCAATCTTTATCACGGCCAAGTTACCAACAAAGGCCTTGCCGAATCTTTAAACTTGCCGGTTGTTTCATTAGAAGCAGCTCTTAAGCCGCAACATTAGGAGGTGGCCAATATGATGACCGCAACGCAAACCGTGAGCATAAAAGATGTTCAAGAGGCCAGCCATCTCATTCATGAGGTTGGCCGCGTCACCCCGCTCATTCAATCCATGTTTCTTAGCCGCACCGTTACTCACGGCGATGTGTATCTCAAACTGGAAAACATGCAGCTCACCGGTTCATTTAAGTTTCGCGGTGCTTATAACAAAATCCGCCATCTCAGTGACACCGAAAAAGCTCGTGGTGTCATCACGGCCAGTGCTGGCAATCATGCCCAAGGCGTTGCATTGACAGCTCACTTACTCAACATTGATGCGACAGTTGTGATGCCTAAAACAGCGCCATTAGCCAAACAACAAGCCACGAGCGGCTATGGTGCAAAAGTTGTCCTTGCTGGTGATACTTTTGACGAATCGCGCGCCTTCATGGAACAAAAAGCCAAGGAAGATGGCTTAACCATCGTTGACCCCTACAATGATCCATTGGTCATTGCCGGACAAGGCTCCATCGGCTTGGAGATTTTAGATCAGCTGTGGGATGTTGATACCGTCATCGTACCAGTTGGCGGTGGCGGCCTGATTACGGGGATTGCCACGGTTTTGAAGCATTTTGATCCCTATATTCACATCGTTGGCGTCCAATCAGAAAATGTCCACGGCATGACGGCTTCCTTGCAAGCAGGCAAGTTGACGCGGCAATGTACTGGTCCAACCCTAGCTGACGGCACAGCGGTCGCCATGCCCGGCAATATCACCTTTGGCCTAGCTGAGGAATTAGTCGATGAGATGGTACTCGTCTCAGAAGAAGAAATTGCTGAAGCGATGAAAGACCTTCTCCAACGCACCAAAACCGTGGCAGAAGGCGCCGGTGCATTACCAACAGCAGCCCTCGAGGCTCACAAAATCGCACCGCAATGGCTAGCAGGCAAGAAAGTCGTTGCCCTTGTCTCTGGTGGCAACGTCGATTTGGAACGGGTAGCGGATAACATTGATCATTTCTTTAAAAGTGATCCGACTGGGCACTTCATCGGATAAAAACAGAGCGTGAGCTAGCGCGGTTTCTGGGCTAGCTCATGCTCTCACCATAACGCGATAACGCGCTCGCCAGCGCTGGCTCGCGCTCACTTTCAAAAGGGGGGAAGCACCATGGAAAAGACGTTTTCGAAGCATACCATTGCCAAGACACATTATGTGCCATACGCAACGGATGGTGCCAAGGAAAATAGCGGCGGCAGCACAGCGATCATGATCATGGGCGCCATTTTGGCAACGATCTTCGCAGCATCTACCGCCTATTCAGGCATGAAAGCCGGCCTAACTGTTGCTGCTGGGATTCCCGGTTCGATTATCGGTTCCGGCATGGTCGGTGTCTTTGCCAAAAAGAAAGGTATTTTTGGCAAAAATCTTTTGCAAGGCATGAGCTCAGGTGGTGAATCCATCGCCAGCGGCATGATCTATGTCTTGCCAGCCATTATCATTATTGGCGGAAAAGTCAACTTCTTCGCAGGCATCGCAGTTGGCGCTTTGGCCGTATTGTTTGCTGTCGGTGTTGCGAGTTTAGTTGAAAACTACTTACTTGTCGAAGAAAACGGCAAGCTGATGTACCCAGAATCGACGGCTATCTCCGAAGCCTTAGATGCCAGTGAAGCAGGCGGCGATTCGCTTAAACATATGGGCATCGGCTTTGGCATCGGCGGTATCATCACTTTGCTGACCACTCAGGTTTTCGGCTGGGTGAACAGTGTGATGACCTTCGTCGGCAACTCGTCGTATCGCTGGAAAATTTCAACTGAGGTCAATCCCATGCTAGCCGGCATCGGCTTTGTCGTTGGCTTGGATGTTTCGCTCACCATGTTCGCCGGCTCCATTTTAGCGAACTTCGGGATCACTCCGCTCATCGCTTATTTCACTCAAATGGCTGGTGGCGGTGCCCATGTTTGGAATGACACCCATATGTTGATGTCTCAAATGAACATCGACATGGTCGCTGGCTCCTATACCAAGTACATCGGCGCCGGCATGATGCTCTGCGGTGGGATCATTGGCGCCATTAAATTGATTCCCGTCATTGTCACTTCCATTAAAAAAACATTGAATGCACGCAATGATGTCGGCGAAGAAAAGAATTCGCTCGGTGTGGTTTCCCTACTTGTTGCTGCCATCGCAATCTTCATCGTCGGTGCTTTCTTAGCTGGCAACATCGTGATCGCTATCATCGCCGGTATTTTGTCACTCGTTTTAGCTTTGCTGTTTGTCATCGTTTCGGCGCGACTGGCTGGCACAATTGGTTGTTCCAATGCACCTGTATCGGGGATGACCATTGCAAGTCTCGTGGTCATGACCCTCGTGTTTGCCTTAATGGGCTGGACCGCCAACGCGCATAATGAAATCCTTTTGCTCTTTGGTGTCTTCATTGTCACCGCCATTTCAGTCGGCGGGGCCTATACCCAAACGCAAAAAGTTAATTATTTGGTCGGTGGCCGCCGCTCCGAAATGATGAAGTATTTCATGATTGCTGCCTTGATCGGTGTTGTTGTTGTCGTTGGTACAACCGTCATCCTCGCACCGCAACTGGCCATTAAGAGTGCTAACCCGCCATTCGGTTTACCACAAGCTAACCTGATTGCGACCCTAACCACTGGGATTCTCTCCGGTAATCTACCGTGGATCATGATCATCGTCGGTATCATCATTGCGATTGTCTGCTGGATGCTTGGTCTCTCCATCATGACCGTTGCCTTAGGTTTCTACCTGCCAATCTCCACGACATCCATTATCCTCGTGGGGGCCTTGCTCAAATTATTGATCGAAAAACTGACGAAAGACAAGGCCTTACGCGAAACCCGGTTATCCTCCGGTGTCTCGCTTTCCAGCGGTTTAATCGCGGGCGGTTCCATCATTGGTCTGATCGGGATTATCCTACATGTCACTGGTGTGTTATCCAATCGTGTTCCTGCAGGCTTTGCTGGCAGTAATGGCATGGCTGTCATCTTGCTCATCATCATGGCGGCAACCATCGTCATCCCACTGATGCGAATCAAACAACCAGCTCGCAAGGCTCAAAAACAATAAAGAGGTGTGACACATGACTGCGACTGACACATTACAACATTTGATTTATGAAAAAAATCCAGCAATTCAGTACACTAAAAAAGGCGGAAAAATCACGATCATCCGTCCGCAGAATCACCCAATCCAAAAATTCTGTCGGCATTATCTGCACATGAAGATTCCTGCCGTCAGTTACCTACACTTAGATGCATACGGTAGTTTTGTATTCAGCAAGATCAATGGTCATCGCAGCGCCGCCGTTATTGGCAAAGAACTAGCCAAGAAATTCCCCGAAGCAGACGATCACCGCGATGACCGCCTGATGATCTATTTGAACCAAATTGCCAAAAATGACCACCTTATTCAGCGTCTCAACGCAAATACACGATAACGCGCTCGCAGTCGCAGAAACCTATGCATAAGGAACTTGAATCCAATAACCAAGTTTAGGCCATTTGGATTCAAGCCCGCTTATGCTCCGGTTTCTAAACGCTCCTGCTCGCGCTCAACTATTGGAGGAAATCAACATGATTGATCGTATTGAAATTTCAGCTTGCACATCCATGATGGTCGGTAAAAAAGCATCCCTTGACGGCGCGACCTACATCTCCCGCAACGAGGATCGCTTAGTCGCAATCTATCCAAAACGTTTTGTGGTTCAACCAGCTGTGACTGGCCGCAAGGAAACTTATGTATCGCCATATAACAACCTGACTGTGCCACTCCCCGAATCCGGGTATCGTTACACATCCACGCCCGATGCTGACCAAAGCGCAGGGCCAAATGAAGAAGACGGTTTTAATGAAAAGAATGTCGGCGAAAGTGCTACCGAAAGTGTTTATGCCAACGAACGGGTACTTGCTTATGATCCCTTCATCAAAAATGGACTCGCGGAAGACTCCATGACAACTTTAGTGTTACCGTTTATCAACAGTGCCCGCGATGGCGTCCGGTATCTCGGCGAACTGGTCAAAAAGTACGGTTCAGCTGAAGGCAATGGTGTCCAATTTAACGATCAAGACGAAGTTTGGTATATGGAAATTGTCACCGGTCATCAATGGGTTGCGGTTCGCATTCCTGACGATTGTTACGCAGTTGCTGCCAACCAAATCGCGATTCAGGACATTGATTTCAATGATCCGGACAACTATATGTGGGCAGATGGCATTCAAGATTTCGTCAAAGATCACAACTTGAATCCTGACGCCGATCACTGGAACTTCCGGCACATTTTTGGCACCGACACTGAAAAGGATCACCACTACAATACACCACGGGTTTGGTTCGCCCAACGCTACCTTAATCCAGAAATTGAGCAGGATCCGGAATCAGCTGAATTGCCGTTCATTCGCAAGGCCAACCGCAAAATTTCTGTTGAAGATATTCAGTACATTATGAAATCCCACTTCAATGAAACCAAGTTTGATCCGTTGGGTCACGGCAATGAACACGACCGCAAGACTTATCGCGCTATCTCACTTTCGCGCACGGCCAACTCGCATATTCTGCAAATGCGTGATGCCAATCAAAATGGCGCAGCCGGCGTCCAATGGGTCGGCTTCGGTATCCCGGCCTTTTGCCCGCACGTACCGTTTTTCACCAATGCAACCGATACGGATAAGAGTTATAGCGAGTTCCCAAAGAAGATGGATCTGAGCTCAGCTTATTGGCTCTATGAAGCGCTCGCGATGGTTGTCGAATCGCATTATGCTGAGTTCATCGAAGACGACTTAGCTTATCAAAAAGATCTCAATGAATGGGCACGTCGTAAAATTGCTGAAGTTGATCAAGCTGCCGCCGGGATGAGTGGCGATGACTTAACCACGTATCTGACTGAACAAAATCATGCCATTGCCAAGCACTACAATGACACAACCCGTGATTTCCTGTTCAAGCTCATCACAATGGGCACTAACTTATCGAAGCTCACCTTCAAGATGGATCCAAATCTATAGTCAAATTTACCAACATTCAAAAAGACATCGCCGCAGCAGTTCCTGCTAAAGCGATGTCTTTTTGAATGCCGCTTATTTGTTAAAAAATTGCCGCTACAGCCTCACCGAATTTTATGCCAAGCCGCAGCACTTTCAGAAGGGAAAATATGGGCCATTTGCCACATTTGTTGCTTACTGAAGTGGAAGACAATTGCTGGTAATAAGGTGTTGATCGCATCTTCCGCTTGGGCACTGAATTCAGTTGCGCCAACCAAATGATGATCCCGATCAAAGATGAGGATGCTATCCCCCATCGTTTCCTGATCGGTTTGATGGTACCAGTCATCGGGAATATGATTGCGAACAACTTGGTAATCGCCATCAGCAGCTTCTTCTGGCGTCACGCCAACTTTCGCAATTCGCGGAGTTGTGTACACAGTCGATGGTATCGCTGGATAGTCAATGGGGTCGGTTGTCTGGCCGCTGAGCAACTGAAACAAGTAATAGGATTCGAAAGTGGCCGTTGGGGTCAACTTGGGTTGCGGCTTGTCGAGCACATCCCCGGACGCGAAAATGTTCGGCACATTCGTCCGCAAATGATCGTCAACCGCGATGCCGCGTTGACTAAAGGTGACACCTGCAGCTTCTAACCCAATTTGATCATCATTAGGAATTCGACCAGTTGCATCTAACACCCAGTCAACTTGTTGTTCCTGATGATCGCCATATTGGATCGCAATGCCTTGCGCCGTCTGTTTCAATGCCTGCACGTCTGCACTGGGGATAAACTTGACGCCTCTTTTGGTCATGTCTGCCATCACCGCTTTAACAAATGGCTGGTGAAATTCGCGCAACGCTTTGTCTGCATGCATGAAGACGCTGACTTCAGCTCCGGCAGCATTGGCAATCGTCGCAAATTCCATACTGATGTAACCTGATCCCAAAATGCCGATTCGTTTTGGCAATGTTTTCAAGTCCATGAACGCGCGGCTATCATGTGCTAATTCAGTTCCGGGGATGTCGAGGTGATGCGGACGGCGCCCAGTAGCGATGACCATGTTTTCGGCCGTATAAGTTTTGCCAGCAACTGTGATGCTATGCGGATCAATGAATTTCCCATGCCCGTGAATGATCGTCACGCCGGTTTGTTTGAGGTTACTGCCGATATTTGTCGGCAGCGGTTTGATCACTGCTTGTTTATGTGCCACTAGCTCCGACCAGTTGATCGTGATGCTGCCGGACACGATGCCTTGCATGCGTTCGGCCATACGTTGCAACACGACTGGTGTATCCAGCGTGATTTTTGCGTTACACCCATAATTAGGGCAAGTGCCGCCAATCATGTCGCTTTCAATCACGCCAACTTTCTTTCCTGAAGCCGCTAACGGTCCAGCACCATCGAACGCGCCGTGACCACTACCTAAGTACAAGACATCAAAATCGTATTCACTCATATTGATCCTCCTTGTGCAGTGCGTCTGTGACAACGGCTTAAGCATAACAGATTGACGACGACTCGGTCACGGACAATGAATTTTATTTTCCGATAAACTGCTCCTAGCTCATAAACCAAAAAGACCAACAATTTTCCGCTGTACAGGGAAATTATTGGCTTGGTTGATGGCTATTAATGAAGTCCCGTTCTGTTTCTGATACTAATTAAAGGTCGCGACTTGCCTGTGGTTTTTTGACTTGGAAGGCAACGATGAGTCCGATAATGGCTAGGATCAAGACGAACATAAAGCCAAAATGCGAACCAATTGTCAGGCCAGTTTGTCCAGCGGCTTTGGCCGAACCGAGCGCGAGCATACTTGTGGCAACAGCAGTTGAAACGGCGCCGACAATTTGCTGCAGTGTGTTCAGCAAGGCACTGCCGTCTGCGCTTTCGGCACCGCTCAAACTATTCAGCCCATATGTCTGGGCAGGTGACATCGCTAACGGCGCGCCGATCATTAAGACAACATGCCCTAAAATAATCCACCATAACGGACTTTGTGCACCACTGTTAAGCAATATCAGCACGCCTAGGATAGCAATGACAAAACCACCGCGGGATAACCATTTAGCACCGTGGCTGTCATACATCCGACCTGCAATCGCAGAAACAGCAGCGTTCACAATCCCGCCTGGTAACATGACAAGTCCGGTCATGGCAACTGGCAGGCCCATCACCCGTTGCAGATACATCGGCAGTAAATACATCGAGGCCAGAATCACCCCAAAATCAAGCATGACGAGTAACGTTCCGACAGTAAACTGTTTATTAGCAAAAACGCGTAAATTCAGCATCGGGTTTGTTAACGATAATTGCCGCCGGGCATAAAGAACTAAACCGATAACCCCAACGAGCAAAGCAAGTCCGACTTCCAGCGAAAGCCAGCCAGCATCACTCGCCATCGTTGTTCCAACCACAATCCCAGCAAAGCCAATCGACGATTCAACAATTGACAACCAGTCGACTGGTGTTTGCGTTTGATGATAAACATTTTCCATCGAAGTTAATGTGAAAATGAAAGCCAAAACCAAGAATGGCACGAATAGCCAAAAAATGTAGTGCCAAGTGAATTTGGCAAGCACCAGCCCGGTAATCGTTGGGCCAATAGCAGGCGCAAACATAATCACCAAAGCAGCCATCCCCATGACTGTCCCTAATTTATATGGCGGGAAAATCTGCATAGCGACTGAAAACATCAGCGGCAAAATCAGCCCCGTGCCAATGCCTTGAATCAATCGCCCAATAAGCACAACCGGAAAAACTGCGCCCATCGCAGACACAACCGAGCCCAGAATAAAGGCGCCAAGTGCAAAAAGAATGATCTTTTTAGTGTTATACCATTTTGATAAAAGGCTGGATAACGGCATGCAGATCCCGATAACCAACATATAACCTGTGACTAGCCACTGAATAGTGCCCTGTGACACATTCAACGCCGTCATTAAACTAGGCAACGCAATATTAAGCGACGTCTCTGAAAACATACCGACAAACGCCCCAATCATCAAGCCGATCATGGCCATTGCTGGATGGGCAACGTGAACGCGAGCTTGCGGCATTTCTTTTGTTTGTGATAATTGCATGATAACTTCCTTTTTAGTGAGCGCGAGCAGGAGCGTTTAGAAACCGGAGCATAAGCGGGCTTAAGATTAACTGGCTGGTCTTTGGCCAGTTAATCTTAAGGTCCTTATGTGTAGGTTTCTGCGACTGCGAGCGCGTTATAGTGAGCGCGAGCCAGCGCGGTTAGCAACCGGAGTGTAAGTGGCCTTGGGCGTGATGGTCGTACTTTGACCATTGCGACCAAGGTCCTTACATGCAGGTTGCTGCGCTGGCGAACGCGTTAAATGATAAAAACAAACAACTGGCATTGGCTTTATGCGGCCAATGCCAGCTTGATCAAGCGGGTCAGTTGATCCGCGGTCTGTCGCAACAAGTCAGGATTGTCTTTGGTTGCGGCAAGAATAATGGCGCCCTCAATGCTGGCTTGAATAAATTGGCCAAGTGGCTGGGCACGGTCAGGCGGAATACCGGCTGACGTGAGCTTTTTGATGTACAGCGTTTCTAACTGGGTAAAAACAGCGCTGCAAGCGGCCTGCAACTCAGGATCATCGCCTGTTTCTAAGGCTATCAAGCTAATTGAATTGCCACCAAGATGCCCCTTTTCCTGCATTTCGGTCGCCATACTTTCTAGTTGTCCAGCCAGCGCAGCGTCAGGCGCCTTGTACCGATCAAGGTCCCGTTGCACATGCTCAAGAATGTGCTGGCCAGCATAAGTAATCGCGGCTTCAATCAATTGCGCTTTACCGTTTGGAAAATAATAATAAAGTGAGCCCTTTGGTGTACCACTGACCGTTAAAATCTGCGTCAAACCAGTAGCTCTGACCCCTTCTTTTTGAAAGAGACTGGCAGCCGTTGCCACCAGTTTTTCGCGTGTATCGATTTGCTACCTCCACTATTATAACAACCGGTCTATATAATACTGCTTATTTTCTGAAAATGTCAATTTTATTTTTTTATGCATGAAAAAATGACCTTCTCATCCGAAGGTCACTTTGCAAAACGATTATTAACCTAAATCCGTTCCATTGGAAGCAATCACCCGCTGATACCAGTTAAACGATTGCTTTTTGTAACGGTTTAAACTGCCTTGCCCAGCATCGTCCAGATCGACATAGATGAAGCCGTAACGTTTCGACATTTGGCCTGAAGAAGCACTGACCAGATCAATGCAGCCCCATGGCGTATAGCCCATCAGATCCACGCCATCATGAATGGCCGCACCCATTTGTTCAATATGCTGCTTCAAGTAATCAATCCGATAATCATCCTTGATTTTGCCATCAGCATCCGGTTTGTCAACGGCGCCAAGTCCATTTTCAACAATGAAAAGTGGTTTACGGTAACGTTCATATAATTGATTTAACGCGATGCGCAGGCCAATCGGATCAATCTGCCAGCCCCATTCACTCGCCCTCAAAAACGGATTTTTGATGCCACTAAGCAGGTTGCCCCCGACTTCAGCATGTTCTTTTTCAACTGTTTCGACTACGGCGGACATATAGTAGCTAAAACCAATGTAGTCAACCGGATGATTTTTCAGCAGTGTTAATTCCTCGGCTGAAAAATCAAGATCTGTGAATTTAAACCCGTTGTCCGCCATCAACGCGTCGGTATAGGCTGGGTACTCGCCGCGAACCTGCACATCGCCGCAAAAGAAATTAAATGCCTGATTTTGCTGCAAGGTCGCCAATTGATTCACTGGGTTGGCATCATAGCTGTAAGTGGTGGCATAAAGCAACATGCAGCCAACTTGAAGTTTAGGATCAAGCGCATGTCCGATTTTCACGGCCCAAGCGCTGGCAACAAACTGATTGTGCCATGCTTGAAAAATTGTTTGCTTGTCATTGCCGCCATTATTGGCAACTAATCCTTGGCTCATCACCGGAAATGCCCATGCACTGTTAATTTCGTTAAACGTCATCCAATACTTTACTTGCTTAAAGTAGCGAGTCAAAACTGTTTCCGCAAAATGCTTATAAAACTCGATAAGACGTTTATTTTTCCAGCCGCCATATTTGGTTACCAGATGCAACGGCATCTCGTAATGTGAAATCGTGACAACTGGTTCGATATCGTATTTCAAGCATGTCGCAATAACCTCATCATAAAATTTCAAGCCCGAGGCATTTGGTGTTTTCTCATCACCTTCTGGGAAAATCCGTGACCACGCAATCGAAAAACGATAGCATTTAAATCCCATCTCGCTGAAAAGTTTGATGTCTTCTTTAAACCGATGATAATGATCAATGCCTTGATGGTTTGGGTAGCGATACTTGCTTTTGTCGATGGTCCAGTTGAAATCTGGCCGATTCACAATCGTAAAACGATCCTTGCCTTGTGGTAGCACATCGGCGATTGAAAGACCCTTGCCATCTTCTTGATAAGCCCCTTCAAGTTGATTGGCTGCCGTAGCACCGCCCCATAAAAAATTCTTTGGAAAATTTAGGTATGTCATTGGTCTGCTCTCCTTAAACGCGCTCCCAGCCGCAGAAACCGCGTCTGCTCACGCTCTTTTAAAACGCCTTCACTGGCGCAGCGCGGCTATGCGAAGAACATTAAAGGCAACAGCCGGTCACCCTTAATGCCGCTTCGCTACGCCGCGCTTACCGCGCCAGTTCACGCTCTTTACGCTAATGTCATGACCGGCCGATCATCGGTGGCTCCCTGTCCAAGCGTCGCGATTTGATACTGGTCGGAATTGGTCACAATCATCATCACGGTACTTTCATACCCTTCTTTTTCAATGGCTTCGTGATCGAATTGCACCAATGGCGTTCCAATTTCAACGTGCTGTCCTTGTGCCACAAGTGGTTGAAAATGTTTGCCTTTTAGATTAACCGTATCGATACCGATATGAATCAAAATTTCCGAGCCTTTGTCCGACTGAATCCCAATCGCATGACCGGTTGGATAAAGCAGTCTAATCACGCCAGCAACAGGTGCCTTCACCATGCCGTTTTCAGGAACGATTGCCACACCTTTGCCCATGGTCTCAGATGCAAAGACCTCATCTGCCAAGCCGGTTAACGGCACAAGCACCCCTTTGACTGGTGCTGCTAACGCTTCGCCTAGTTCGCTGTTGGCAGAAGGCGATGTTTTGGCTTTTGCGCCTGCGTTGATACCGCCAAAAAAGTAAGTGAGCACCGTCCCGAGCGCAAACGCAACCACATCGCCAACCACAGAAAGTCCAAAGCCTTTGCCAATAAAAGTTGGCAGTGAAAGCACACTGGCCAAAGCAGCGGCATTTGCCCCGGCACCGGAAATCGCAACGATCATACCGCCGACTGCTCCTGCCACACAAGCAAGATAAAATGGCTTTTTCAACTTCAATGTAATCCCATAAATTGTCGGTTCTGTGATCCCGAATAGTGCGGTAATGGTACTGGAACCGGCAAGACTTTTCATTTTGGCATCACGCGTTCTAAGAAATACCGCCAGTGCTGCACCAGCTTGAGACAGCACTGCTGGCAGCAGAATCGGCATCATCAAATCGGTTCCATTCTGAGCAATATTGTTCATCATCACCGGTACCAGTGCCCAGTGAACGCCGAAAATCACGATCACTTGCCAGAAACCGCCTAGCACTAAACCAGCCAAAATTGGCACACTCTTGTTCAACGACACAATCGCTGTTGCCAACCAACTGCTGACCGTCGCACTGATGGGTCCAACCACAATCAGCGTCAATGGCACAATGACAACCAAAAGACAAACTGGCGCCAAAATGTTACGAACGGATTCGTGCCACAACTTGTTGAAAACTGGTTCTAAGAATTTCTGAACAACAACAACCAGCAGAATTGGCAAGACTGTCGCGGTATAATTCGCCGGCACGACTGGAATACCGAAAAAGTCAATAGTTGTTGCCTTTGCGCCCAACGCGACAATGCCCGGCGACACCATCGCCGCCGCAATCGCCATGGATACAAATTGATTAACCTTGAGTTGTTTAGCAGCGGTAAATGCTAAGGCAATTGGCAGGAAATAGAAAATACCATCTGCTGCGGCCCACCAAATTTGATACGCGCCGCTTTTCGCTGTTAACCAGCCCATGACCACGGCCAAAGATAGCAAGCCTTTCAAAATCCCGGCGCCGGCCATCGCGCCCAAGAATGGCGTAAATACACCGGAAATGAACGTTAGCAAGCTGTTGAAAGCGCTTTTGAACGTCATTTTTCCTTGTGCGGCTGTTTCACCGCTAGTTTCGCCTTCGCTTAAAGATGGTTCCAGTTTCACGACTTCATGGTAAACATCCCCGACATTGTTACCAATCACGACTTGAAACTGACCACTGGCTTCAACCACGGTAATCACACCATCCAACGCCTCGATTTTATCTTTGGGTACTTTTGCACGATCCTTCAATGTAAAACGCAGACGAGTGGCACAGTGCCAGACCTGATTGATGTTTTGTTTGCCACCAATCAGATTTAATAATTGCTGAGCTAATCCTGATTCATTCATTCGGCCTTCCCCCTTTAGCTACACATAGCTACACTTGCGATTCCCACAGCGAGTGATATGGTTCAGTATCTTGCATCACGATGACTGCACTTCGCTGTCTGGTGTTGCATTCTTTCTTAAACGCGATCGCTAGCCTACTTACACTCCGGTTTCTAGCCGGGCTAGCTCACGCTCTTTCTCAAAACGCGTTCGCTGGCGCAGAAACCTGCACATAAGGACCTGAAGCCTAAATGGTCCAAGCCCAACCATTTAGGCTTCAGGCCGCTTATGCTCCGGTTTCTAACCGCGCCAGCTCACGCTCCACAAAAAAAGCCAGAAAGACCGGACTTGTGGTGTACAAGTCGTGTCTTTCTGGTTTTGCCTAATCCAATAGTTACAAGCCAGATGGTTCTGTATTCGCTTTCAACGACACCATCTTATCGTACGCATTAGCACGCGTCAACAACTTTTTTCACTCCGCCAAACTTTTTGCTAAGCGCGCAATATGCATGGTGAGATAGATTTGCTCGTTTTTAGGAATCGCAATCGCTAACTTCTGTTGCATGAATCGGTCAACGTCTTCCATACAGTGATAAGCACGGGCATAATCTTGTTGAAGATGTTTCAACAAGACATAGTCATAGTTTTCCATCTTTAACGACAAAGGCGACGGCGCAGCAGCATACATGCGTTGTAAGAAAAATTTGAGGTGAATAACTAGTCGCTGATAATCAGGTGTTTTGACGTTCATGTCCAGCCCTAGATTGTAAAAGATTATTTTCGTGAGACTCGCAAGGGTTTGAGTAAAGGCAAGTGAGTTAACAGTTTGCTGATGATTCAGATCGTTACTCACAAACTTTAACGCGATGAATCCCGCCTCATCTTCCGGCAATTGTTCATGCAATTGCGCGGCGATTTGATGCAATGCCCATTCGCCCATCTCGTATTCTTGGGTGTAGGCAACCTGAATCTCCCATAGCAATTTGTTGTGCAATACAATCTTCTCATACAGCCGTTGCACCGCAAAATGAACATGATCGGCTAGCTCAATCAACAAATAACTTTTGAACGTGGTTTGCAATCGCTTTTCTGCCTCCTGAATGATTCCAGCGGCCAAATCCAAATAAGCACTGGGCAGACTGGCAATCGTCGCCGTCGCGATTTTCAGCTTTGCTTGATCCTCTGGCACATAGACTTTCATACTGTCGCGCAAGGCCATCTTGGCGTCTTTTTTAGCGCGGAAACCGATCCCACGCTCGACCACGATCACCTCGCGTTGTTGATGTCTGGCCACGACAGCATTGTTGTTCAGCACGTTTTGAATAATCATGGCGACCCTCCCCCAAAGGTATTCGAATCTTCGCTTTGTCGTATTCTCAAAATAGCGTAACAATGATTTTAAAAATTGACAACGTGAACGACTCAGCCGCCGAAAATATCGACATTCAGGGGAGATCTTTATGCCTGTTATTTAGGCTCGGTGCTGGCAGCTGAAACCTGATGATCCGCAAATCGATACAGCCGATCAGCATAAGCCGCCGACTCTGCACGATGCGAAATCATGATCACGATGCCGTGATAGTAAGCCTTGATAGCGTCCAAAATTAATCGTTCGTTTTCAGTATCAAGATTGCTCGTTGGTTCATCCAGCACCAAAACGCTGCTTGGGTGTAACAAGGCTCTGGCCAATTCCAGCCGTTGTTGTTCCCCACTAGAAAATTGCAGTTGTCCTGATACGACATTTTCATCAAGCCCCTTTTCGGCCTGACGCAACCGCGACGTCAGCTTGACTTGATTAAGCACGGTCCAGATTTGCGCATCTGTGATCGTCGCATCGTGCAACGTGAGATTGTCACGCACCGACTCAGAGAAAAAAACTGGCGTTTGTGGCAGATAATTCACCTGCGCGCGCAGTGATGCTGGATCAATTTTGGTCAGGTCAATGCCATCAATTAAAATTCGGCCTTGGGTGAGCGGATACCAACCCATGATCAATTTGGCCAATGTACTTTTCCCAGATCCACTGGCGCCAACAAAACCGACAATCTCGCCGGCATGCAAGGACAACGACACTTGTCGCAAAACGGTCTCGTCACGGCTAGGATACTTAAAGGTGACGTGATCAACTTGAATGATCGCGATTTGATTCAGTGTTCGGGTAGCGTCAATCGCCGCTGATGTTGCTGGCACCTCTTGCAAAAGATTCAATAAATTACGAGCAGCCGCAAAACCATTCAATAGCGAGGCTGGCAAATTGGTTAAAGCTAATAGCGGTCCGAACGTGAGCGGAAACACGGCCAATAATGCTTGTTGCAAGGGTTGCGGCTGGGTCCAACCGCTCAACCACACAATGAATAGCCACGCTACCAGCATTACCAACGTAGCACTCATATTTTTCAATAATTGACCAAACTGGGATTGTTGAAAGGCGGTCGCCTCATGATCAAATCCCTCATTACCGGTTTTCATGCGCGCATCAGCAACCTCTAACTGACGCAAAACCGCCATGCCGCGAACGGATTCAAGCAGGTACTGCTGATTAACCGCTTTTTGACGATCCGCAGCCTGAGCCTTCGCCGTCATCTGCTCGTGCCGATAATACGGAATTAACAGCCCGACAGCCGCATAGCTCACCAACACAACGGCCGCCGCCGGACCATTTAAGCTGCTATAAACGGCAACCATCAGGACACCATAAATAAGGCCAATCGCAACCGGAACAATCGTATGTGCGTAGAAAATTTCCATTGCCTCAATGTCACTGCCAATCAGTTTAAGCAACTTGCCGCTGCCTTGGCTATCAAGTTTAGCAGGCGCCAACTGCACCAATTTTCGATAAACCGCACCGCGCAATTCGGCCAAGACGTGAAACGCCACAAAATGGCCAGCATATTGTTCACCAAAACTACCCAGACCAACAATCACCACCGCGATGATGCCGGGGATTAAAAGGTGTGAGGCATTCTGGGGATCGAACAACATCATCGCAGCCAAAACTAAAACGACGACTTTTGTTAATTCGGCAACCAAGCCAATCAGAAAACTGATGATAATAGCCCCCGTTAAGTGGTGGGTGTAACGCAGTAAACTTCTGATCATGATGGCTGACCTTCTTTCAACATTGCCTCGGGATTATCAACTAAGTGACGATACGCTGGCTGATCGCGGTAAAGCTGTGCATGATCCGCGCTGATTAACTGATGATCGTGAATAAACCAAACAACGTCAGCTTCGGCCATCGCTGACAGATCATGGGAAATAAACAGCACAATTTTCTGACGGCTCAGTCGCTTGATCGCCGCTAAAATAATGGCAGCATTCGCAGCATCAATACTTGATGTCATTTCGTCGAGCAAATACACCGTTTTGTCTGCCAGTAACATGCGCGCAAAGGCCAACTGCTGCCGTTGTCCCGGCGACAGCAACCGCCCACCTTCTCCAACTTCAGTGGCATAGCCATCTTGCAAATCAGTCACAAAGTGCATCAATCCCAATTCATCAAGATGTTGCTGCCACTGATCACCAAATTGATTGCCTAAAAGCAGATTTTCCTTGATAGTGCCGGAAAAAATATAGTCATTGGCAGCCACATACCCAAACACCGCCGCGCGTTGTGCGTTGCTCAACGCAGTGACGGGCGTGTTGTCAGCCATAATCGTCCCGGATAATGGTGTCAGTTGCCCCAACAATGCCTGTGTCAACGTACTTTTTCCTGTACCATTTTCGCCTGCTAACCCATATAACATACCCGGAACAAGGGTCGCATTAATGTCGGATACAAGCGGTGCGTCTGCTTCGTAACCGATAGCAACATCTTGCAAAACCAACTGCTTCAGCGGTCGATTATCCGTGATTTTGACTGTTGCAGGTGTCGTCTTAGACTTCGCAATGGTTGCCAAAATACCGGCTAGTGCCGGACCGTTCGACTTAACCACATGGAAAAAGTAGCCAAGTTGACGGGCATTCACCATCATCATGGCCAATGCAAACCAAGTGGCAAATGCCCCGGCAGCAGGCAGTTGACCCGCAGCAAGTTGCAGTGCCGTCACAAATCCGCCAGCAAACACTGTCAAATAAACAAAACCATTGATAACAAACAATACTTGCAATTGCGTGCGCAGCAAATTCATGGTTGCCTGCCGAAAATACTCACTATCATCGGCGAACTTTTTAGCATACCGATCCGCTGCATTGTACATCACCAGTGTGTTCATGCCGCTCAAATCATTCATAAAGCGACCACCCATCCGCAGAAAGCCGGCAAGATGTGCCTTGTTTTGCGCTGACATCTTTTTCCCCAAAAACATCATCGCAAAGCCGATTAAAAAAACGCATGCAAGTGGCAAAAAAGCCAGCCATGAACCATACCAAACCGACAAGCCAATCAACAGCAAAAAGGTAAGACCTGCTTGGATTAATGTTGGAAATAAGGTGCTATAAAACATATCTAAATTATTCAAGCCGCCAAGATCGCGCTGAATCACCGCATTATCTGCAGCCGTTGCATCCCCTGCATTGTTACGCTGATACAGCGCCTCGAAATAGTGATCTCGCAACTCACGCTTAGCACTCATAGCCCATGCATGACGATGATGGCGCTCATAGCCAATCACATATCCCAGCCAAATCAACACTAAGATCACTGTGATGATCAGGGCATTCCCCGGTCGCTTTGCCGCAAAGTTCAACGCTATCATGATTGGCAACAGTGTTGGCAACCAGTCAAAAACAGTTTCAATCACCCCGGCCCAACGCTGGTCACGGCCATACTTTAGTAATCCTAACAATGATCTGCCTCTTTCTTTCTTGCCTCGACACATGTCGACTTTCATCCGCAAATACGGCAATAATCTATAAAAATTTAAATTGTTTTTTTAGTTTACCACGAGAACTCAATCGTCTTGCAAACATTTTTCGACAACCTTCATCACATAAAAGACCGTCACCAGCTGACAACAGGCTAGTGACGGCCCGGGACTCTCATTATGGGTGAACCAAGCCACCAGTGTCACCGCTCGTTCCCGTACCTGCTTGTGCTGGCTTGATCTCAATCAGTAGTTTATGCGGCAGACAAATACTTTGCTGACCGATCTGACTGATCCATCCTGTATGAACAGCGATTTGATCAGGTGAATTGTCTTCCTTATCCCGAATGCGCGCCCCTTGCACTTCAATGATGTTGTATTGGCCCTTTGCCGGATACAACGTGAACTGCTGATGGCGCGTATGAGTAGTGAGTTGAATACGCCGTTTAACATGACCGTTGATCGAAATCACAGCCACTTTTTGATTTGTATTCACGTTCGCTTCCGTCAACGAAAAAATGCCAACCGGAAGAAAGCATGCCACAAATAAGACGATGATAATCACATAATCAAACGGTCGAACATACTTTTTCAACCAGCGCACTCGAATCCCCCCCTTGTCGCCGTCTATTTTACACGTCATCAACATGCATCGTATGCACAGATGTTGCTATTTTTCCGGCAAATGAAAAGCAAAAAAGCTACGAATCTCATAGGACTCGTAGCCTTTTTGAGGTTATCTTCATCAACCTCACTTACTTAGCGGCTTTTGCGGCACTGATAATCGCGGTCAAATAACCCGACGTATCAGTAAACGTTGCACCAGAAACGACATCGCTGACTTTCTTTTTGCCCTTCAAATCACTAACAGCTGTTTCCAGTTCAGCAATCGTCTTTCCTTTAGCAAATTCGTCAATCGCATTTGAGTTTTCTTGCCAAGTCTGGGTCGCCTTGCCTTTTGACTTCATAATTGCTGAATAAGCTTCGGAATTGGCCCGCTTGGAAGCTAACACGGTGCCAGATTTGATTCCCTTGCCAAAATCGGCATTGGAATTAGGCACACCGCCAAAATCTTTACTTGGCATATACTGGAATTCATCCAAGAAGACATTCGCGATCTTATCCCCTTGCATGGCGACCGTCACGATTCCAAATGATTGGGTACCATGCGGCGCAGCAAGCACTTGCCCTTCCGTGATCGTGTTGTCTGTTGTCTGAATCCCTTCAGCTACCATCCCGGTTGTTGCGGCGTCATAGATAGCCTGTAAGTAACCAGCCGTGTCAGCAAAAGTTGCACCAGAGACAACATCGCTAACCTTTTTAGTATCTTTAACCTTGGCAACATCCGCCTTCAAATCTTCAATCTTTTTACCTTTTACAAAATTCGTGATGGCTGTTTCGTTTTCCTCCCAAGTATGGGTCGCCTTGGCCTCTTTCTTCATCAATGCAGAGTACGGATTGCTATTTTCCGCCTTGGCAATCAAAAACTGGCCTTTAGGATAACTCTTGCCAAAGTCCTTGTTTGAATTCGGGACACCAGTCCAATCGGAACTCTTTTTGACATACTGGAACTCATCAATCTTAGCAGAAACAATCGTGTCGCCATTCAGCGTCACATTTACAGCGGCAAAGGATTGCTTGCCGTGTGGTGCAGCATAAAGCTGACGCATCACTAAGGTGCCGGCTGCCGGCACCTTGGCACTCGCATCGGCGCCGGTATTAATCTTCACCTTAGCATTGCTCGTCTGGCTAGTCGTGCTGCTGCTCTTGCTCGAACTAGAGCTCGATCCACTACTACATGCGGCCAACCCCATGCTGACCAAAAGTGTGGCGCTGAGCACTATTAGTTTTTTCATGTCGTTCTTCCTCCTCGTTGTGTAAGCGATTTCATATATAATGAATTCTATCACAAGAGGAGTTAGATAGCACTTAGTTTTTGATTGATATATCACCGCATGAGTGTATGTGGTTACTACGATATTGCTTTAGACGGCGGCTTTTAAGCTGAACGTTGAAAGGTTCAGCTTTGTAAATATTGAGGCTTGGTTCACACAATAAATAGTG
Organism: Lacticaseibacillus sp. 30; assembly: GCF_053819265.1. Taxonomy (NCBI): domain Bacteria; kingdom Bacillati; phylum Bacillota; class Bacilli; order Lactobacillales; family Lactobacillaceae; genus Lacticaseibacillus; species Lacticaseibacillus sp. 30. The sequence continues at coordinate 48,190 of NZ_JBSOQX010000008.1, read as the reverse complement.
AAACACCTTATTTTGTCACAAAATGAGGCACTTTTTGACAAGTTTAGCTTCAGTTTAGTCTCACTGCTGTTTGGAATTCAACTGATTGATTCGGCATCTACCTGAGAGCATCAATTGCGGGAAGAACTCGAATTTCCTGCTCTTGAACTGATTGATTCGACATCTACCTGAGACCGAAAGTAGTTGATCGTCCGACCTTCTCGGGCTCTTGAACTGATTGATTCGACATCTACCTGAGACACAAACATCTGCGCAACGAGGAAACTGGGTGCTCTTGAACTGATTGATTCGACATCTACCTGAGACCCGGATTCAATCGCCTGAACGTAAGCCTTTGCTTTTGAACTGATTGATTCGACATCTACCTGAGACAGTTGTCAGGATTAAGTGGCGCTAACCCTTGCTCTTGAACTGATTGATTCGACATCTACCTGAGACCCTTGCGCACGGTATAACCGTTGACGTAAGGCTCTTGAACTGATTGATTCGACATCTACCTGAGACCAGAAATGCAACGTTCACAACGTCAATATGGCTCTTGAACTGATTGATTCGACATCTACCTGAGACGATTGACTCCAAGACGAATGATGGTTTTACGCTCTTGAACTGATTGATTCGACATCTACCTGAGACGACGCCTCCAGTATTCACAGCCAAGGTTAGGCTCTTGAACTGATTGATTCGACATCTACCTGAGACAGCGTATATCTATCGTCAGCCCACAATCCCGCTCTTGAACTGATTGATTCGACATCTACCTGAGACCTCGTAAATCGCCGATAACATCAGTGAGATGCTCTTGAACTGATTGATTCGACATCTACCTGAGACGCTGACTAACATCAAAGATTTGCTCACCTTGCTCTTGAACTGATTGATTCGACATCTACCTGAGACTAATCTTGATTATGATGCGAGTTATATTGAGCTCTTGAACTGATTGATTCGACATCTACCTGAGACAAACGCTATTGCCACACAAGACCTTGAAGAGCTCTTGAACTGATTGATTCGACATCTACCTGAGACATAACCGGTGTAAACAGTTCTTCATAAAAGGCTCTTGAACTGATTGATTCGACATCTACCTGAGACGCCGGCGTTAGCTTTTGTGAGGGTACGATGGCTCTTGAACTGATTGATTCGACATCTACCTGAGACGGCGACCCCTCCAGCCAGTCCAGTGGTTAGGCTCTTGAACTGATTGATTCGACATCTACCTGAGACGCGCGCGAGCACCCAGTTGGCAGCACCGTTGCTCTTGAACTGATTGATTCGACATCTACCTGAGACACTTGTTAGTTAATTCATCATTAGATGAAGGCTCTTGAACTGATTGATTCGACATCTACCTGAGACACCAAGATACAACTAACAATCAGAACTCAAGCTCTTGAACTGATTGATTCGACATCTACCTGAGACGCGCGCGAGCACCCAGTTGGCAGCACCGTTGCTCTTGAACTGATTGATTCGACATCTACCTGAGACTGACGTTGAAACCCGTGTCACAATTGTCGAGCTCTTGAACTGATTGATTCGACATCTACCTGAGACTACGGTAATGCGGAAAATTCGCGGCGACGTGCTCTTGAACTGATTGATTCGACATCTACCTGAGACGCGGCTATAGCTTCCACCGCTTCAATTGTTGCTCTTGAACTGATTGATTCGACATCTACCTGAGACGGACGTCAGCAATGAATCGCTGCCACCAACGCTCTTGAACTGATTGATTCGACATCTACCTGAGACTGATCAAACCATCGATGCAATGTTCAGGCGGCTCTTGAACTGATTGATTCGACATCTACCTGAGACTGATGGCTATGATTTTGGAAGTGCGAAATAGCTCTTGAACTGATTGATTCGACATCTACCTGAGACCAGTCGTAATCTTGCCAATCCCCAATTTTTGCTCTTGAACTGATTGATTCGACATCTACCTGAGACAAAAATGACAAGTTAGCGCTACGCCACGCTGCTCTTGAACTGATTGATTCGACATCTACCTGAGACCCTCCTTTAACTTTCGAAGAGGCTATTTGAGCTCTTGAACTGATTGATTCGACATCTACCTGAGACAATTTGGTACTATCATGCTGAATAAACTCTGCTCTTGAACTGATTGATTCGACATCTACCTGAGACCCATACGGCAGTTTCATCGTCTTAAATTCGGCTCTTGAACTGATTGATTCGACATCTACCTGAGACAGATGGGGTACCCGTATATCGAGGTGCCCCGCTCTTGAACTGATTGATTCGACATCTACCTGAGACTGATCAGCTAGTTCTTCAGCATTCGAAGTCGCTCTTGAACTGATTGATTCGACATCTACCTGAGACGTCTGGTACAAATATTGGCTTATCCTTCGGGCTCTTGAACTGATTGATTCGACATCTACCTGAGACTTGGCCCGAAGCGGTTAGATTTGCTCGTCCGCTCTTGAACTGATTGATTCGACATCTACCTGAGACAACCGCTCTTGAAGAACTTCTGTAAGGTTGGCTCTTGAACTGATTGATTCGACATCTACCTGAGACTTATTGGTACTAGGGTTTATGTTGCTACTGGCTCTTGAACTGATTGATTCGACATCTACCTGAGACCGCGAAAGACATTGATTCCAATATGAGCAAGCTCTTGAACTGATTGATTCGACATCTACCTGAGACCGCTGCTAATTTCCGAATGGCTTCGTTGTAGCTCTTGAACTGATTGATTCGACATCTACCTGAGACCGTTGTTTTCACACAATCTCCTAATCAATCTAGTTCACGACTATCAACGAAGTCCTCGTCAATATAGATATACTGGCATTTCTCAAAGTATTTCTTTCGGTTCACTTTTGAGAACTCGATGAGAATGACCTGAAGTTCTGTATCGCCGATCTGTTCAGTCACCGCAAAGAAATCTCTGGCACTTAAATAATGACTGACATTTGTAAGAATGACAAGTTTCTTTTCCTCCAATTTAGTTAACGTCTGAATAAGCGCCTCAATCTTCGAGATTGACTCTGTCGTGACAGCCTCATCAAAATGAACGTTGCAGTATTTCATGATTTGTTCAAGCTTACCACCTGGTTCAACCGTGACTGGCAAGTCGCTCAAAAATGGATCTTGAAGTAAATACATCGCCATTTGTTGCGATTGATCGATCAGTTCGACAAGCCGCTGATTCTCAATCAACAACTCCATCCTCTTATAGATTAGACGTTGAAAAAGTTTATCTAGATCAAGCTCTAGCATTGGATCGCCTATCCACAAACTAGCTTTGCGAATCTCTTGTGGCTCAAGTTGATCATTGCTAAGCACAACTTTATCAAGATCATTGCGCAGCGCTTCAATTAAATCCGTCAACACCTTGGGCGATGCTGTGTCGATAACAGTTACTTCAGAAGGTTTTGTTGTTATCAGTTGGAACGGATAGTAGGCAAGATTCAAATAATCACCGTCCTATCTGCCGAATTGCGAATGTCTTGTTTTGCTTCACCAACCAAGAAGTGCATCGCCTGATATTGAGCCTCTGTTACCATTAGCGTCTGCACAGTCCCAATCGGCGGTTTCATGGCAGCTATTCGATGTTCCAAAAATTCTGCTGATTTTTTTGTTGAACACACCCTAACGTAGATTGAATACTGCATCATCAAAAATCCTTCGTTGATCAACGCTTTTCGAAATTTTCGGTAATTTCGTCGATTCTCAGAAGTCAAAACTGGCAGATCAAACATGATCATTAAACGCATCACTCGATACCTCATTCGGAAATTCCACCTCAATTCGACAATTGTTACGCTTGCCGTCTAAATAGGCTAGACAGTTTTCAACGTGCTCGTCCAATGCGTTTTGAAGAAGGGCTTTCTTGCCATTAAATGTCACTTCTAGATTCAGAAGTGCTATCAAACCATACTTGATGTTTGGCGTCAGGTCAGTGAACTTTTGATTAGCCACCCAGTAATCAATTGCCGGTCTAAATGGTTCCATTAAATCTGAGCCAAGGTTATATTGATTGGCAACGCTGCTATGGTGCATCCCTATTTCTGTGATATGGCCAGCACTTACGATTGCTCGATTCGTTGTAGAAAGCAAGATCGAATACCCGTAATTAAGAGCAGCATTTGTTGCACAGATATCAGAGCGTGAAAAGTCATCTCCGAATATGAGTTTGAAATACTTTCGAGCTGCAGTCGCTTCACGATTTGAATGATCATTGATTTCTAACGTATCAAGGTCATCTAACAATGATTGGTTGTCGTAACCACACAGTTTTGTCACTTGAGCTTGATTGCTCACCTTGGCCGCAACAATCTTCGTCCACAAATTTTCGACCAAGCTTTTTGGCCAATTGACTTGTAAGCGAACCAAATCAGCTTTTCTTCGATCAGAATACAGATTCGTTGTTTCCGTCACCGGCTGACCATCTCTTCCAGAAAAGATAACCTTAGCATTAGCTTCTGCTAGTGTTGTGATCGCATCAGCTGATAGTAGCGCTCGAGTTGTTGTGAAAACAACCTGATTGATATCTTCAATCGGCACATTATTCACTTCACCATCAGTTTGAACAACCAGCGTTCGGTTTTTGGTCGTCACCTTACAATGCTGCGTCACGATCAATGATCGCCATCCCATTCTGCATACCCCCTTGTAATCGCTTCCCCAATATGATTTAATACAAGTGTTGGGACGACATCCCCAACGTTTTGAACTGATTGATTCGACATCTACACGTTGAGATCAAACAAAGCTTCGGCTGAGTTTCAATTTTTGAGCCCATGTTGGGCCATACATACGCCATCCGGGAAAACTCGGGTGGCTTTTTTTGCTTACAAATCGGTTAAGGGAACTTCTCGTTCAAACAAACCTGTTGGAGACTGGTAAATAATGGAGGTGTCCAAGTCTAAGGTTATTCCTGTACCAATCTGTAATAATCCGAAAGGTGTTTTTATATCGAGATTCCTTAAATCACTTCTCATAGCATTTGCTTGAAGGCCAATTAACAATTGACCTATTGTCGCAATTTTCCCTCGTGCGTTATCTGTATCATGCGTTGGAAGTTTAGCGAACTTATCAGTTGCGTCGGCTATTTTTTTACGAAATTGATTAATATCATATAGATTAAAGTAGCTGTTCACTTGAGAAACAATAAACTTGAAAATTTGATCTAACTGGCCTTCTAACTGAGCATCACCGTGATTAGATAGCAAAATATCTTTCCACATTCTCTGATACTCACGTGGCATCCACAGTTCTTGGTAATTGTGCATGTAGGTATCCGAATTAACTAGAAATTGATTGTATTTGCTATTTTTAAATAAGGTCTTTTGCCCCACCCGAGGTAAAACAATCTCAAATAATTGATGTGTGGTTTTTCCCTTTTTGCTTGTCTTTGAAAGCTTTCCATCAATAATCTTTTTTAACGTTTCATTTTCCTTTTGCTCAGAAATACTCTTAGCAACTGCCAATTTAGCAGCATCTCTCGTCGATACTTTCACGACAGCGTACATCGCTTTTTTTGTTAGTCGAACAACAGATAAATAACTACCCGTTTCTTGCGTATATCCTCCGTAGATATCAACTAAATACCCCTTTTTCTTTGGAATTAGTTGTCTTGATCCGCCGCGATTCTTTGAATTTTTGGCTGCATAAAGTGTTTGTTTAAATAGACTTGCCGTCTCAAACCGCACCTCATGCGTAATCAACATACGTTTGAAATTGTAAATACGATCCAACTCATTGATATCACTTGCATTATCCCAGACAATCTCTCCGGTCTCTTTGGCAACGATTTTATCTTTTGCATGTGTCATGTCACGAATAAAGTTGAAGCTCTTTAATTTCTTTACTTCCGTCTTTTTGAATTTTCCATAGGTAAAGAAGGGTTCAAGATTAGGATACCGTTTGAGCAGATACGTCCCGATACGCGCAGCTAAGAAGGCATCGAAGGCGTGATGATAGTGATTTACCTCGCGATTCTTTGGAAAGTCCAGTTCTTTGCGTAACTGAGATGAAAGTCCCGCTTTGACAGCGATAATCTTAGCGTCTGGATATTGATCCGCCACAATTTGTTCAGTGAGTTTGATAATTTGTCGCGTTTCGACCAGTTGCCGAGCAACAAATCCACTCGCGTATTTATCAATTTCGTCAGGCCGCATCTGTAAGTTTCGCAGCTTCCGGCTACTAATCAATCCCGCTGCATGCCATTGACGCCACATTCCATTCATTTGTTTGGCGAATCGCGTCGAAGCGAAGATTGTATCTTTTTCGCGATTGACGAGGGGATGAACAAGAACGCGATTGTCTAAAGAATTATCTTTAATCAACGATTGAGGGAGAATGTGATCAATATCGTAGCTACTTAGATTATCGATATTCAATGGTTCGCCTGTGTAGATGTCACGGCCGCCTTGCATAAAATAAAGCACTAAGCGATCCGTAAAGTCAGCTCTACTGGCAATTTTATCTTCAAGTTCTCCCCGAACACTGCCGGTAATCAGTTCTTGGGCAGCATTTACATAGATCTCTTGAATTTTTCGTTGCCGCGAATTCGTCCGTTTTCCGGGTACTCCGTCTCCGTCCGCTGTCTCAATATAGAGTCAATTTGGAGCTTGCCCAGCAGCGTTTGTGATGTCATCAATAACGCTAAGTACCTGACGCAAAGCTTTCTTGTTGCTCGGTGACGTATAAGCATCATCAATCGCGGCATAAATACCTGATGCTTTTAATTCATGAGCATTTAACTCGGCGATTTTCTGCTTCAGTACCTCGTCTGTCAAAATTTGCATCAGGTTATGACTAGATATAAGTAGTTCTTCAAAAACTGTGCGCCCAGTACTGAGCGTTAACTCATTTAATAGTTTATGAGAAAACTGTCCCCATCCCCGGTAACGAATATTGGCTAAACTGTTAATCATCCCAGCATTTAGCCAACTGATTTCGTTAAGCTTCGTTTTAAAAATCGCCTTATCCTCAAAAATCGTTGACCAAGCAATAATTTTTTCGATATCAGTTTGTTTGTCCGAGTCGTCAATTGCCTCATGCAAAATCCCCTTAAGCTGATTATAAGTAGACAACGAACTCAAAAAGCGTTTCTCATCAGCCAGACCACGAACTTCAGGAATGCGGTCATAATCCCCATGAGCGAGTAAATTGTCAACAAACTGTTTAATAGTGACGGTGTTATGCCTTTCAAAAAGTTCACCTAAGACCTGTTGCTTCTGGTCAAAGCTTAATTTATTGTCATTAACCCGAACATTGTTCAACTCATTAAGCACTTCATAACTCTGATACAGCAAACTTTGCTTAGGCAACACGTCTTCACCAATCAAGTATGTGTCGGTCGTCTTCATCCGCTGAATAAAGGTATTAGCCGAAGCTTCGCGATCTACCTTTTCGTCAAAATTATAAGGCGTGATATTACCATCAGGATCTTTCCGAACCATCCAAGCAAAAACCCCGCCTTGTGCTGCCTTTTGCTCTTTAGCCGTCACCAGTGGCCCAACGTAATACGGAATTCGAAAATTAAGCAATTCATCCAACTGATAAGGCATACTTTGTCGATGCTTTTCCACCGGATTTGGCGCAGCCAGCCAGTCATAATAAACAGACTGATTTTTGATGATCTGATCCAATTCCCGCTGCTGCATTTGGACCGGAATAGCCCCATTTGCTTTGTTGCGTTGCTTAAGCATGAAGTCCGGTTGCACCAAACGTTCAAGCAGTTCAGGAGACTTGGCGTTTGGATGAGCCGTCACTTCTTTAGTTAACGCTTTAACAAAATCTTCACGTACAAATGGCTTAGCATCGTCACCGTCTATATAGCGATCGTAAAGCTGTCGGATTGCTTTAGCCATTCCATCATCTTCAAGTTGTTTTAGATAGTCTTTGAACAATTCGAGATCTTCATGATGTTGTTCATAATCATCAACCTTAGCCTGAGAAAGCGTCTTTCCTGCGGGCACAATACCATTAAGGAGCCGAGCTCGATAAAGATCACGAATCTGGTCCAGAATTTCGGTACCTTCATCAGTCATGGCTGACTCAATGCCTGCCCATTTATCGTCAAGCTGCCCTAATGAAAAGTTCCAAGCAGTGGCCTCAGAACTATCAACTTCGGTCCCTAGCGCCACATTGAGCTTCGTTTTCAGTCCGACCACTGCTTTAGCAAACTCAGTTAAAACCTGCTTCTGCTGCTTCAATATATCCTTGTCGCCATCTTCAGCCAACAAAAGATTGACTAAAGCTCGTTGCGTGTCACTTGGCGTCGCTTTCTCATCCAACAGAACTGTTTTAAACTCATTCACCTTGTTCTCATCAAAAGTGATGTCCAGATCCGGATAAACTTGAGCGTAGGCATCCTGCAATGCAGGGAAAATCTCGTTTAACGCGACCTTGTTTGTATTAAAATCTTTGGCATACCCAGACGTCAAAAAGTGCCCGCGACTTTTCAAAATATGATGAATGGCAAAATAAATCTCGCGAACATCGGCTTTGCTTGGATCTGTCAAAAGCCGAGTGCGCAAATGATACATCGTTGGATACTGTTGGTAAAACTCAGCATCCGTCCGATCATTAAAAAGCCGCTTCTCATACTTGTAACGGGCCTTGTCCTTCGGCGAGATTTCCGAGTACTTTTGCCGCATGAAGAAATTCGGGTCAGTAGGCGTGATATGCGATTCAAAAAAATCACGCAAAAAACTGAGCCGCCAACGATTTCGACTCAAACGACGGCGAGTGGTACGGCTTGCTCGGCGATCCGCTGCTGCTTTTCCTTCTTCAAACAGTCTTGCCCCAATAACCGTTTTTCCCTTCAATCGAATAAGATGACTGTTCTCATCCACAGCCGCAAATCCAATCGAGTTTGAGCCGATATCGACTCCAATGCCATATGGTTTACCTAACTTTGTCATGCTTAGACCTCCAGTCAATATTTGAAACACTTTTAGTATGGCGATTGTTGTAATCGTTTTCAATTCATAAGTTCTAATAATCACCTATTTATCATAAAAATCAGTCAAAAAAACCGTCATCATCAGTCGATACCGGTCGATAACATCACTACCCTAACATCACTGCCAGCCCTATCATGACGTGCATCAAAATAAATGCACTCAGCGTCACCACCAAAATGTTCCGCGAACGTCGATAGACCCAGTATAGTGGCAGCTGTGCGATCAACCCACTGGCGATATTGACAAAGACATGCGGTGCAAGCGGTGTAGTCGTCACAACAGCCGTTACGGTCAGCGCCAAGAGATAAGTTAAAAACAATGCCCAACGCCGATGTTTAGTCGCCAATCGACTAAATAACTGTTGACTAGCTAGGAAAATCATCACCGCAGTTAATTGCGTTGCAAGCGTCATGAAAAAGGCGCGGAAACTAATGAGGCTAAAAGCACCTAAGTTACCAAACTGGGCGGCCTCCAGCGTATTGACAAAATCAACGCCAAACCGAATTGGCACCAAGTCGCCAAGAATCCCGCCAAGTGTGGTCGCAATCAGGTACAAAATGCCATAAGCGAAAACATACCAGATATCCCGCCAACGAAAACTTGCAAAAAGCTGACTCAAGCCATCCCAGCCAGCTGCCCATACAGCGCCAGCAAAAATGATGGCACAGTAAAGAACGCCGCCGAACACGACAACGGCTCGAGTCCAGCCATTAGCAACATTCAGAAAAGTGGTGCCGGACATGTTGAAAAATCCGCCAATCGGATTGCGTGTATAAAAGAGCAGATAGGCAAACAAAACAACCGAGAAGAACTTCAGCCAGTTATTGAACGTAAAATGTGGTTCAGTTTGACTAAAAGGAACTGGCCATTGTTTGCGTTTAGCTAATTTTGTTGCTTCCAATTATTTCTCCTCCTTTAACACAAGTTGAACGAAGCCTTCCAAGTTCATTGAGAGGACCCGGTCTAATTGATTGGTACTGCGATGCCGATAAGCATACGCCGCCGATTCAAACATCATGTACATCCGCCCATCATGCGTGCTGATCTGTTCTAAGTGCGAAGGCATATCAAACGTGTCAATCGCATCACTAGCGCGGAAGATGGTCTTCTTAGGATCGGTTTTAAAGATATATAACGTCGAGTTGCCACCACCATAAGATTGCGACAGAATCGTATAATCCCCATAAAAGGCCATCCCTTGGATTTTCGATAAAATGTCTTGATGCAAAACGGATTGTGTTAACACGTCAAATTGATTCGAGATGCTGGAGGTGAGGCTTTTCCCAACAACCTGCCCCTTATCATTTAAAGGATAACGTTGAATGTTACCTTTTCCGGTTGGATTAAAGAAGCCGACGAACAGCGCATTTTCGTAATAAGTGACAAAAGAAGCTCGGCTAATATTGCCAAGTTGGGCGCGTTGAGAATAAGCCACAGCCTTGGCTTTCTTATCAACATTGTAAGTCAAGGCTGTTTTTAGCTTGATTGCAAAAACTTCAGCCGCATTGTTCCGGCGTCCGCAGATCCAAATGTTATCGTTTTTGGCATCATAAGTTAACCCACCAACATGGGGACGGCCATTCAATACCACTGTGTTAAGCAACTTACCGGTTTTCAAATCCTGAATATACATCACTGAGTTATGAAAACCGTCATGATCATATGCTGTGGTTAATAAGTAATCACCGGCCACCGTAACGCCTTGTGGGGTCATGGTTGTACAAACTTCAACTTCGCCGGTTTCAGCATTGAGTGTTTTCGTTGCCTTTAGACCAGATACTATCGGCTGACTGCTATATTTAACATTGAATTCGTCTGGCGTATAGTTAAATGTTTTAGCGTCTTTAACCGGGCCTAATCGAACCATTAAATCCAAGCGTTTAAACTTTTGCAGCGTTTTTTCGAAGCGACTTTCTGAATATAAGCTGTCAGTGTTGGTCTCTGTCCGTGACGTGTTCGGCTCAACTTGGTAACGTTTAACCGTCCCAATCCCCCAGCCAAAGCCGCCAATAAAAATGATAATGAGTACCAAATCGACAATCAAAATCATGAGATTTTGGCGACTCAATTTTTTCTTCCCATCCCTATTCAAAATACGTTCACCCTTCACGTTCTATAATCGTTATATCAATGTCATCATTATAGCAAACCTTGCTTCTGATCCGCATCACATGACCTTTTGTTTAACAAGGTTTCCTTATAAGGTAATCGAGTCATTTTAATGTTCGAATGAATGATATTATTGTTATAATTTATACAATAAGTTGCATATACACCGTTTGGGAGGGGATATGAATATGAAAAAAATCTTGATTGGTATTGGCATCTTCATTGGCCTCGTCATTCTTGGCGGTGCAGGGTTTTACGCTTGGTATACTCAAAGCACCCCTTATTACACCCAGATTACGACGACAGGCAAGAAGTTTGATGTTATCGATGATGAGACCGGTGCTGCGCGGGATATTGATTATGCCTATACTCAGATGGCCTATGATGAAAAAGGCCACGGTACAGAGGTTGATTTCAACGGTCACAAATCTCGGCCTTTGAAAATGCAAGCTTATCTCCGCCTCGATTACAGCACGCGTCGAAACCAAGTGATTAGTTGGGAAGCCGTACCAAAGGAAAAGGTTCCTAAAGCAGCTTTAGCAAAATTAAATCGCTAATTAAAAAAGGTGCGCTGGCGCAGTTTGAAACCTGCGCCAGCGAACATATTTACAAGGAGATGTTTATTATGACGAATGAACACAAAGTTTTACGTGGGTTGTCTTATATTTCGGTCATTTTTGCCCCCATTCTCTTTCCAATTCTCGTTTGGATTTTCACCCCGCAAGGTTCCGTCACACGGGACACAGCTAAACACGCACTTTGGCTGCATATTATTCCCACCCTACTGAGCATCTTTATCTTTATGATCATTGGCGGTGTCGGTTTCTTCACAAACAGCATCAACGCAACATCCGCCGTTTCACTTATCTTGCTACTTGTTGCCATGGTCGTTGACATTGGGATGGTAGTCTACAACATCTACACAGGCATTAAAATTATCACTTCCTGATTAACCACTCAATATCGCCAAAAAAGGGCGCCTCTCGTCATGAGAAGCACCCTTTTTGGTTTATCAAAATTTCACCGTAGCCCCGCATCCAAAGCATACAAGTTCTGATACCGCTCGTCGTTCTTAGCCAAGTGACTAGGGGTATCATTCATCGTCAAACGGCCATCTTCAAGAAAAATGACGCGATCAGTTTGATTGACGCCTTGCAAATGATGCGTCACCCAAAGAATGGTTTTGCCTTGCAATACTGTGAACATCGTCTCCAGCAAAGCCTGTTCCGTAATTGGATCAAGGCCGACTGTCGGTTCATCCAACAGCACAATCGGCGCATCCTGTAAAAGAATTCGAGCTAGCGACAAACGTTGCCGTTCACCACCTGAAAAGCCGAAACCTGCTTCCTCGACACTGCTGTTAATACCATTCGGCAATTGGGCTACGAGCTGGTCTAACTTGACTGCCTTAAGAGCAGCGGCAACATCAGCATCGCTGGCCTGCTCATTGCCTAAGCGGACATTGTTGACAATCGACGTGTTGAATAAAAACGGACTTTGATCCAACACGGCAAAAAGATTGGTGCGATGCTGCTGATAAGTCAGGACATCTTGACCGTCGACCAACACGTTGCCAGTTGTCGGCGTTAGATCACCAAGTACCAGTTGCAACAACGTGGTTTTGCCCATGCCACTGGGTCCGAGAATCGCAATTTTCTCGCCGCTGTGAACGGTTAGATCAATATCGGTAATTAATTCAGGATCTTTTGGCGTGTATTGAAAACTGAGATGCTGCAATGTCATCTCTTTGAACTGAGTCGGTACTGCTTGTTGTTGCGGTAATTGTCGCGTGACCGGCTGCAAATCGTTGAGATGACGAATCGCATCGCGGTATGTCGGCCATTCGCCAACCCCTTGTGCGATACCGGAAAACGCCTGATCGAGTGGGAAAACAACCAGTACAAACGCCCCAACCCAGTTAGCACTCGCTTGATTACCGGTCCACTCAAGGTTTGTCCAGATCAACATACTAATGACAATTAAGACAAACAGCAGTTGGCCGACAAAGTCTCGGCGCCATTGAAACCGCTTGGACTTCACCGTCGATGCGGCCAACTTTTTAGGCGCCGCCAGACTTTGAGACATAAAATCCTTTTCGCGATGAGTAATGACCCAATCGGACAAACCGAGCACTGAATCCGTCAATGAGACATAGGCATCATGATTCAATTGCTTTTGTTCTGCCTTTCGAAAACGCTCAACTACCAGTCCCCACCAAGGCAGAATCAATACTTGAAACAACAGCAACAACATAATCCATAGTGCACAGCCCCAGTTGAACCAGCCTAGCAACAAAGTGGCAATAACCGTTAGACCAGCGCCGACCACAGTTGGGAAAATCATCCGCAAGTATAGATTCTGAATGTGACCAATGTCATCGGCGAGCAAGCCTAGAATATCGCCGGTTTGATGATGTTCGGACACAAAGGCAGCATCAGTTTCCAACACTTTGTACAATTTTCGCCGCATGTGGCTAGTAATGCGCAACACCCAGTTGTGACTGGTCAACCGTTCAATGTATTGAAACACCGGTCGCCCAATCCCAAAAGCGCGGGTCAAGACAACCGTGACATAAATAGCTGCAAACAATGGCTTCGTGGCACTTTTGTCAATCAGAAAACCTGACGTGAACATCAAGGCACCAGCAAAGACAAAGGTCATAACCCCCAGAATTAACGACCAGAAGAGTAAGCCGCGATAGCGTTTCAAGTCTGGGCGAACCCAGTGCTCATTTTTCAACCAATGCATTGAATTCACCTCGCATTTCGTGCACAAGGGCCTGATACGGCTTAGAATGTGCCGCCAGCTCACTTGGGGTCCCTTCAGCAATGATCTTGCCACCATCAACCACAATCACGCGATCCATTTGGTTGAGCCAGTGTAGCCGATGAGTCGCAAAAATCACGAGCCGGTTTTTGAACAGCGGCACAAGCGTTTCTTTTAACTCGGCTTCAGTTTCAATATCCAAATGGGCAGTTGGTTCGTCAAACAACCAAATCGAGCGATTCGTATCAATCAAAGTCCGCGCCAACGCAATTCGTTGGGCCTGACCGCCGGAAATACCACGGCCGCCTTCCCCGATTCTCGTTGCATAGCCGTCTGCCAAAGTTTCGATCCAATGACTCAACCCCGCCGCCTCAGCTGCCTGTTTCACATCTTCATCTGACGCATCCGGCCGATAAAACCGGATATTGGCAGCGATCGTATCCGCAAATAGATACGGATCTTGTGGGATATAACTCAAATGATCTTGCCAAGCTGCTTGGGTCATATGCGGTACCTTCGTTCCTCGAACCGTCATGGCAGCTTTTTGCGGCTGCAAGAAACCGCCAATCAAATTGAGTAATGTTGATTTACCTGACCCGCTAGCACCGATAATCGCTACTTTTTCCGTGCCGGTAAACTGCAGATTAGCATCTTGAATGCCCGCGCGTTCATTTGGATAGGTGAAATCGAGGTGGTTAATGGTTACCGTATCCTGAGCCTGCCACCTTGAAAAAGCCGGTAACACATTGGTATCAGTAGGTAATGGCTGATCAATCACTTGCCAAATCGCCTTCATCGCATTTTTGCCATTCAAGGTGGCATGGTAGTCAGTCCCAAAATCACGAATCGGCATGAAATATTCCGGTGCCAAGATCAGCGCAACCATTGCTGGATAGAGTGGAATCGCACCATCCATCAACTTGATCCCGAGGAAAACCGCAACAACTGCAATCGACAAGGTGGTGAAGAAGTCTAGCGCAAACGTTGAGAGCATCGCGATGCGCAAGACGCCCATGGTTTGTTTTCGATAGTCTTCCGACACATCGTACACATTATTCGCGTATTGCCGACTAATCCCCATCAACTGCAAAGTTTTTAAACCACGCAAGGAGTCAATGAAATGATTGCTCATCTTTTGAAACCCAGCATATTGGCTTTCAGATTTATCCTGTGCTGCCAAGCCAAGAATCACCATGAACAAAATGATGATTGGAAACATGATCAGCAAGGTGAAGCCAGTTAACCAGTTTTCGTACCAAATATAGGCAACTAAAACCCACGGAATAATACTCATGTTCAGGATTTTGTTCAAAATCAGTTCAATATAATTTTCGGCTTCGGGAATGCCATCCAGCGCCATCGTGACCAAATTACCGGTTCCTTCCTTGGCAACGGCAGCCGGCCCCAAGGCATACAAGTGCTTGAGCAATTGGGCTTGTAGCCAGGCCGAACTAGTCATGGCAAATCGTGCCCCGATGCGATTGCGCACCCAAACAATGAGCTGACGAATCACAAAGGCAGTCGCAAAAAGTCCTAACGGAAGCCATAAGCCAGCTAAACTTTGCCGGTTCCAAGAATGAACGATCCCTTCAGCAAGAAATTTTCCTTGTAATAAAATAACAAAAGCTTGCACGAGCGCAAACCCGGCAAGCATTGTCATAATTCGTTTCATTCCCGAAAGGCGCATGAGCGTCTTATCGATCATTCACTAACCGCTCCTTTTGCTTGAATCCGCTTGTGGAAGACCACATAGCTCCAGATGAAGTATGCCAAGGCAATTGGCAGCAGAATCACAGCGACAATCGTCATAATGGTCAGCGTCAACGGACTAGCACTGGCGTCTTTTACCAAAATGGACATAGCCGCATCTTGGCCAATCATAACGCGTGGGAACAAGCCGTTGAAAATCACACCGACAACCCCGACAAGCCCTAGGGCACTGCCAACAAATGACAACACTTCATTATCTTTAAGCACGCCAACATGAGCGGCAACTGTCGAGCCGACAATCACAACCAAAATCAACAAAGTGCTGATTGGGC
The DNA here is from genome assembly GCF_053819265.1 of Lacticaseibacillus sp. 30. Classification (NCBI taxonomy): domain Bacteria; kingdom Bacillati; phylum Bacillota; class Bacilli; order Lactobacillales; family Lactobacillaceae; genus Lacticaseibacillus; species Lacticaseibacillus sp. 30. The sequence continues at coordinate 32,319 of NZ_JBSOQX010000008.1, read as the reverse complement.
GTTCTTTGAAGAAGTCGGTCATAAAGAATAGAAGGACAGCGAAGACAATTTCACCAGCATACAACAAGTAGTACAACTTGCTGTTCCAGTCACGTGCACGCTTGCGCAAGTCGCCAGTCGTTTTCAGACGAATAAAGTTTAAACCGTGCATGAGCATCATCAAAGTGACCGCAACTCCGCCGACAATTGTCAAAAGGTTGATTTGATTACCTAAAGTAGGATAAACATCACCAGCCTTGGTAATTGGTAACGGTTGAATGATCGCGGTAAAAATCATCCCTAAGATGAACGGTGGGATTAAACTGCCGCAAGCCAAAGCCCAACGCCAGATATTTCGACCTCTTTTGGTCTCGGCATGTGCAGCAAATTCAAACGACACGCCGCGAACAATCAAACCGAACAACACAAGGAAGAACATGATGTAAAACCCCGAGAAGAGGCTGGCATACCACATTGGATAAGAGGCAAACATCGCGCCACCAGCTGTAATCAGCCAAACTTCGTTCCCATCCCAATGTGGGCCGATTGTGGCAACGAGTTGATCTTCTTCGTCAGAGTTACGCGCCAATAGCTTGGTTGACATACCAACCCCGAAGTCAAAGCCTTCAAGAACGAAGAAGCCGCTGAAAAGGACAAACAATAAGAAGAACCACAAAATCTGTAACCAGCTCATTTTGCGAACGCCTCCTTAGCAAACGGATCACTGTTGATCCCGTAGTCAGTGTTCAGATCGCCTTCAGGACCCTTCTTAAGCACGCGATGTGAGTAATAAATCATGACACCGCCGAGCAAGGTGAAGATCAAGAAGTAGCAAATGTTAGTGAACAGTAACTGTCCAGCTGTCGTTGTCGGCGAAACCGCATCGGCAATTGAATACAGGCCGTAAACAACCCATGGATACCGACCAAGTTCAGTGATAAACCAACCAGCCGTATTAATGATGAATGGGAGCCACAGCGCAAAGCCGAGAATATACAATAGCCAACGCTGATTAAGCAAAGTATCTTTCTTCTTCCGGCTAAACCAGAGACCTAGAACGCCGAGCAGGAACAGAAGAACGCCACCGCCAGCCATGACCCGGAAGCTCCAGAACAAGGTTTTAACCGGCACATAATAGTCCCTGTCTTTGCCATATTTAGCTTGAAGCTCCTTATTAGCTGTCTCCATGCCTTTGACTGCGCCGTTCATTTTATGATACGACAGCAAACTTAATAGATATGGCACTTCAATGTTGCCAGTGGTCGTATGATCTTTAGTATTGATTAATTCGACAAGCGTCCACGGTGCTGGATCACTGGTATCTTTATAAATTCCTTCAGTTGCCGCAAACTTCATCGGCTGATCTTTAATGATGAATTGTGTCTGCAAATCACCAAAACCGATTGCGCATGCAGAAGCGATGGTGCCAACAATCAAGCCAACTCTAAGAGACTTCTTGTAAAAGTCAACTTGATCTTTTTTAAGCAAACGCCATGCGGCCATGCCGGCTACAGCAAAGCCAGCCGTCGTAAAGGCACCAAAAATAACATGCGGAAATTCAACCCACAGTTGCGGATTCGTGATCACAGCACCAAAGTCGACTAGTTTAACCCGACCCGTTGCTTGATTAATCGCAAAACCGGTTGGATGCTGCATGAAGGCATTCGCCGACAGAATCCAAATGGCTGATAGCGTGGTACCTAGCCATGTCATCCAAATAAAGATAGCGTGAACAGCCGGTTTGAAACGATCCCATGTGAACATCCACAGACCAATGAAAGTCGATTCCATGAAGAATGCCAGTAACGCTTCAATCGCCAGTGGCACCCCAAAGATGTCACCCATGAACCGTGAATAATTAGACCAGTTCATGCCAAACTGAAATTCTTGAATAATACCTGTAACGACCCCAACCGCAAAGCTGAGTAAGAAGATCTTGCCCCAGAACTTGGCCATCTTCTTATATGTTTCATTCTTTTTGCGCACATACATCGTTTCCATAATGGCGGTAACAAGCCCCATACCAATTGAAAACGGCACAAAGAAGAAATGGAAAACGGTCGTCATCGCGAACTGAAAACGAGCTAGCGATAATACGTCCATTGCCAATAGCATATGTTTTTCCTCCCTTACTAGATTGATTCCAATCTAAGTATACCCCTGAGTTTTATTTTTTAAAAACCAAAAACCCAAAAAATAGCATTGAAATAATGCTTTTCAGCATCAACATTAAATCAAAACTGTTATGATATGCAGCTGTATGCTTAATTGACGGCGTTTCGGCCACCAAACAAATATTAGCTAAAACCATTTTGAAAACACCTTTGAAAACGATGGAAGAATGAAAACGTATTTAGGGGCGAATCACTTCTTGAATCAGCGGCGTTTTTTTCGGCGCTTTATCGCCAATATGATAAGCGTTTCTGATCATGTTGCTGATAGCGTCAACGTTCTCGGTGTCGGCATGCAGCGTAACCAACGTATCGCCTTTGGTCACAGGTGTCCCCAGTTTTTTATGCAGAACAAGCCCTACTGCCAAGTCTAAAATATCATCTTTTTTCGCTCGACCGCCACCAAGTTGCATCGCTGCCAAACCGAGAGCATTTGTGTCAATTTGGTCAACAATGCCAGATTCGGCAGCTTTCACAGCAATTCGATACTTAGCTTGTGGCAGTTTGCGTGGATCATCCACTACTGAAGCATCCCCGCCTTGTGCTGTGATCAATTGCTTGAAGGCATTCAACGCACGCCCGTCACGCAGCGCATCTTCGGCTAAGCCGCTGGCAATCTCTAGACTTGCCGCCTTGCCGCCAAGCACCAGTATCTGTGCTGCCAACGCAACGGTAAGATCATGGACATCTTTCGGACCACGATTTTTAAGAATGGCAATAGATTCCGCAATTTCCAGACTATTACCAATCGTAATGCCCAGCGGTTGGCTCATGTCTGTCAACAAAGCCACACTTTTAACCCCAGCGGTTTTGCTGATACCCACCAAGGCTTTGGCCAACGCCCGCGCATCTTCGATGGTCTTCATAAATGCGCCATTGCCGACTTTTACATCAAAGACCAAGGCATTCGTACCACTGGCTAACTTTTTACTCATGATCGACCCCGCAATCAACGGAATCGATTCAACCGTACCTGTGACATCGCGCAAAGCGTAAATCCGTCGATCTGCTGGCGCAACCTCGCCGCTCGCACTGATAATGGCTTCATTGATTTGCTGTACCTGCTGCTTGAATTGGGTTTCGCTTTCCGCAACATTGAAGCCAGGAATGCTCTCAAGTTTGTCCAATGTACCGCCCGTGTGACCAAGACCGCGCCCGGAAATCATCGGCACCGGCACACCTAGACACGCAACCAGCGGCGCCAAAGGAATACTAATTTTGTCACCGACACCGCCAGTACTGTGTTTATCGACTTTAATACCCGGAATATCGCTCAAATCAAGTACGTCACCGGAATGCAGCATTGCAAAAGCAAAATGGCTGCGTTCCTCTGGCGTCATACCATTAAAATAAACCGCCATCAGAAAAGCACTCATCTGATAATCCGGAATTGCTTTTGCCGTATACTGTTCAATCATCCAAGTGAGCTCTTCATTGGTTAAAGCTTTGTGATCACGTTTTTTCGTGATTAAATCGACCATGCGCATCTCTCATCACCCTTTTCCCAGTTATTCATTCCATTGTACCGCGTCACGCGCCGCCTATGTTAAACTCTAAACAATCAGAGCGTGAACCAGCCCGGTCAGAAACCGGAGTGTAAGCGGGCCTGAACGTGATGACCGGGTTTGGGTCATTGCGTTCAGGGTCCTTATACGCAGGTCTCTGGGCTGGTAAACGCGTTTAAAAAGACGCGAACCAATCACCCCTCGGTCATGCCGACCACTCTTTATTGCCTGCGAACTTGTTTAGGAGGAAAACTCGATGGACTTTCAAACATTACATCAACTAAGCAAAACCGAACTACATTGTCATTTAGACGGCTCATTGTCGTTAAGCTGCATTCGTCAGCTCGCGAAAATGATCGACCGAAAATTACCGGCGACTGACGACGAGCTGCGACGACTGGTTCAGGCACCAGCAGATTCCGAGAATTTAGGTGATTATCTCAAAGCCTTTGACTTCGTGGCCCCCTTGCTGCAAACCAAAAAGGCCTTGCAACTCGCGGCCTACGATGTCGTTGAACAAGCGGCTGAAGAAAACGTCCGCTATATCGAAATTCGCTTCGCGCCCGTATTTTCCCTAGCAGGCGGATTATCGCTGGTCGAAGCAACGCAAGCCGTCATCGAAGGCTTGCACCAAGGCATGGCAACATATGACATCATGGCGAAGGCCTTAGTCTGTGGCATGCGACAGTTGCCCAACACCGATAACCAAACAATGTTTAAAAACACCGCCCCACTACTTGGTTCAACACTCGTAGGCGGTGACTTTGCCGGCAACGAAGCTGATTTTCCAACGAACGTGTGCGCGCCGGCCATTAAAACTGCTCAATCTCTTGGCGTGCCGCTTACGTTTCATGCCGGCGAATGTCATTGCCCGCAAAACATTGCTGAAGCGGTACGACTCGGCATTCCGCGGATTGGCCATGCCACCGCTTGTTTTGATCAACCGGCACTCATTGAGAAAATTGTTGAAACTGGCACCACAGTTGAACTTTGCCTCACGAGCAATCTCCAAACGAAAGCCGCTCGGACACTTGCTGAGTTTCCGTATCAGGCGCTTAAAAAAGCTGGTGCCAAAATCACCATTAACACTGATAATCGAACAGTCTCGAATACCACGTTAACCCAGGAATATCAGCGTTATCAGCAAGCTTTTGGTACAACAGCAGCTGACTTTTTAGCATTCAATTTAAACGCCATTGATGCAGCTTTCATTCCTGATGCCGATAAGAAATCATTACGCGACCAGTTACATCAAGATTACGCAACTTATTGTTAATTTTCCCCAATTAAAAGACAAGCCATGATCACGACTATTGCTTGTCTTTTTTACTGCAGTTAACCAAGGCTTTGCTGATCAGGCGCTTAATCATTGCTTAATGAAAGCGCCACAACTTCGTCACGAATAAAGCCCAAATTCACCGCACATTCATCCCGCCAAAGCCACAGCCCCTTGTTATGCTGATTTTATCAACAAACGAAAGAAGGATGATGCATATGTTGATTAATCAAACCGATGTCATCGCAACCCAATTACAACAAATTGCTTACCCGTATATTAACGCCATTACTGAAACCGGCGTCCCGATCACAATTACAACCAATCAAAAACAGCGCGATGACCCCGCCTTTTGGCAGAGCATCAGCGCTATCCTGAAAGCTCGTTTATGGGTACCCGTTTCAAAGAAGTACCATGAATTAACCGACCATGACTGGCTGGCGACACCAGAAATGCCCTAACTAAGCTTGATAACTTGAAAAGGCCGTCGCAGCAAGCAGCAAGGTCAACACAGCATCTGGTGAAAGTGCCGCACTGACTGTCTCAATATGGCCGCTGGTTGCGACTGCGCCAATCACTTCAAGCCCGTACTTAACAATATTCAAGTCACGCTGCGGGGTATACCCACCGTCAAAAACGGGTTCATGATTGTATGTAAAATTCAACTGATCATTTTTGATTGAGCCATCCACATGGTTGACCATGATACGGTCATGGGTGGCGGTCAATGGCGCATTGTCATCTGGCAAGTTTAACTTGTGATCAGATTCAATTGTATAATAATCGGCCTGCTTCATATGCAAGTATTTCTCAGCTGGCTTCTTGAGCACCTTCAAATAATCCACAATTGCGTATACTTTGTTGGGGTCAAGCTGGGTTTTCTTGGCCATCAGGTCATCATTATGCGCCTCAAGCCAGTCTGCTAAATTACTGATACTAAATTGATCCATGTTGTGCCTCCATATTCGTTGCTAATTCTTACGCCAGTATAGCATGGTCTTCAAGTCTGGCGAAGCGGGATTGTCATAAACTTGTTACACATACTGTTATATAATAGTGGTGGGAGATGAGGATGATGCTGAGCAATCGCGAGCCATATCCAATTATCGATTATTTAGGCCGACCTATCAAGTTGTCACTGTTTGTGACCTATCGATTACGCATTAAAAACGGCTATATCCTTGCACTGCGCCGAAATCAACATCAGCAAGTGATCCCGAACCTCATGGCCAAGAATGCGAGCTGATTCGGTTGCGGCAACAGCCACTGATGAACGGTTACTAATTGGCTAGGATGGTGTGTATCAATGCACCATCCTTTTTTGATGGCGCCAGATGCGGCATGATCGCTCAGTCCGGGGAGCGATCTTCCAACTTCGGTCCATGCGGCGTCGCCATTGCCATCATGGCGACTGTCAAAATAATAATAACGCCACCCAAGATTTCCGCAAACCCCATATGCATGTGTAAGAAAACGACTGAAACAACCGTTGCACCCAACGGCTCAAAGGCGTCTAGCAACGTGGCTGCCGTCGGAGAAATGAACTGCAAGCTCGCAAGGTAAACCGAATAAGCAATGATGGTGCCAAAAATCACAATGAACCAGTAACCAGCCCAACCTGCGTGATCTAAATGCGGTATTTCCTTCCAAAAAGGATCAAATACGTCAATCAACAAACCACCAATCAGTTGCGCCCATGCCGTGACGACAATCGGCGAGTGGCGGTGCAACAAACCTGCAGGCAATAAGGTATACGCCGCTGCCGCCAATGCTGCCATGATACCCCAGAAAAAAGCATTCGGCGAAATGGCCAGATGAGTAAAATGCCCTTTGGTAACAACCAAAGCCGTCCCCATCATGGCAAAGCAAATCGTCACAATATCAATTCGTCGCGGCTTTTCGCGCAAACGCAGCGCTAAGAATATCAACACAACCACCGGTGACAGATATTGCAAAATCGTGGCAGTTGCAGCATTGGCTACTGCAACTGCCTTAAAGTAAATATACTGCATCCCGATCATGCCAAACAGAATAAATAGAATTAGCTGCAAGGCATCACGAGTATTCCGCCAAGGTGCTAGAATCGCTTTACGCTCTTTCCAAAAAGCCACGAGCATCAAAACAATTCCGGCGATAATCATCTTCGAACTAATCAGCCATGAAACTTTAATGCCTTGATCAAATAAGGCCTCGCTAATTGGACCAGAGATTCCCCAAAAGCTTGACCCTAAAATTGCTAGAAAAATTCCCCACAGTCGGACGCGCTTCACCAGTCTTGCTCCCTCTTGGGCCGATTCGGATCAGTCCTGCATCACAACATGATCATCAATTAATCCGGCGCCTTGCAAATAATTATACACGATTACCGGCCCTACGAACGCAAAGCCGTTATTTTTCAAATCCTTGGCGATTTTGACCGATAAGGCACTTTTGGTCGGAATTTCCGCACGCGACTTAGGTCGATTGACCAACGGCTTGCCGTTCACAAAATGCCATAAATAGTGATCAAGGCTGCCATACTTTGCCTGAATTTTTAACACAGCTCTGGCATTGGTAATTGTTGCCTCAAGTTTCTTACGATTGCGAATGATATCTTGCCGCTGCAATAACTGCTCGACGTCTTCTTCATCCATAGCAGCTACTTGTTTAATCGCAAAATTATGAAAAGCATCGTTAAAAGCAGCGCGCTTGCCAATGACTAGTTCCCAATTCAACCCAGCTTGGAAAATCTCAAGGGATAACAACTCAAATAACTTTTGATCATCATGAACCGGCACGCCCCATTCATGATCGTGGTACGCGCGCATAGCTGGTGACATTTTGGCAACCCAATCCGTATAACGCTTACGTTCCTGATACCGCTGCAATGCTGCTTCTGTCTTGGCCTCTTCAGCGTGATCATTTGGTTTTACCATTGTCCAGCACCTCCATAAACTTGCATAGGCTTCTCTTTTACGGATACATTACGCCGCGCTGGCAGGGATTGCCAGTGAAGATGCTTGCAAGGCGAGATCATGCGTTCACCAGTGCAACGCTGGACAGGATTGCACAGGTGAACGCGTTCGCAGCCACAGATGCCTACATAATAAGGACCTTGAACCGAACTGGTCACTTACACTCTGTTTTCTAGCCGCTCCTGTTCGCGCTTAACAAAAAAACCGATAACAAGTTTTGTCATCGGCTCACAAACAATCACTTACCTATTTAGTTTTAACGATCAGGACATCGCAAGGTGCCGTGCGGTTGACATATTCCGTGACAGATCCGACAAGGACGCGTTCTACAGCGTTCAAGCCAGTTGCACCGATCACAATGAGATCATTGTGATGGTCGTGCGGAAAATCAGTTGCAATTACCGTCTTGGGATTGCCAAACCGAATGTGAATATCAAGATCATCCAGACCTGCACTTTTGGCTTGATCTTTCAAATTATCTAAGTATTCCTGTGCATCTTGCGTCAACTGATAAACCGCATCGCCGGAAATCATGCCGCCGTAACTGCCAATAAACTGTTTGGTATCAAGCACATTCAAAACATCCAAGTGGGCTCGGTTGGCCAGTGCAACCTTAATGGCCTTGTTAAAAGCTAATTCTGCTTCCTTCGAGCCATCCACCGGTACGAGCAAGCGATCATATTCTTGATCCATTCCGCTCACATCCTTACTTTCTGATTAACTTAAGCATAGAACGCCGAGGAAACGAATACAAGAAATAAATTTGAACACTTAACATAGTAATCTATCGCAAGACCCTGTAAAATAAGACTCAACGGCAGGCTTTACTGATGCGCGTACTGAATCTGATCGAACCCGGTTATTATTTATTAAAATATGTTTTATTTCCGTGGGTTTATGATTGATTTAATACGCATTAATGCTATATTAAAGTTAGTGAGCTTGCATTCTTGAATTTAAGGATTCGGCGCCAAAAAAAATTGAAAGAAATGTGGTGGAAATATGATTACAAATGGTGTTGGCAGCGTGCTGCGACAGATCCGAAAGGGTCGCGGCGAATCAATCGTCGAAGTTGCAAAAGCAACCCATACTTCCCCAGCTAGTTTTACTAAGTGGGAAAACGATCAAACAATTCCGAGTGAACGGAGTATTCGCAAACTTGCAGAATACTATAATACAGATCCGCTCGAATTATTGAGTGTGGCTTATCCGGATAAATATGCTCAGAAGCAAGAAAACGAACAACCGGTCGGTGATGGTCCATCAATCCGTGTTGAGGACTTGTTAGGCAACAACTCAGTTCTGACATACAATGGTGTTCCGCTTGCGGCGGGCACCAAGTCGCTGGTAGCGGCTTTCATTGCCGGATTAATTATCGCTCAGCCTGAGTAAAGTTATTCTTCAAAAAAACCGTCATTTGACGGCTTTTTTTGACCCTTCTGATACGCTCAGTCGACATGCCTTATACACGTATAACCCTTGAAAACAATGCATTCTCGCTCACTCATAAAAGCACAGCCTAATGCCCAACTAGCTGGAAAACTTAAGGATGCATTGCCGGTACCAACAACTTTCGCGTATACTGGAGTCAAACGTTTTCACGATGGAGGAATTAAATTTGGAACCCAATGTTCTTGACATTAAAAATGGACTTAACTTTCGCGACCTCGGCGGCTATAAGACAAAATCCGGACAATTAGTCAAACCTCAGAAAGTCATTCGCTCTGCTAAGTTGAGCGAGTTATCTGACGAGGATTTGCAATACCTTTCCGATTACGGGCTCATCGCCGATGTCGACTTTCGCTCACCCGAAGAACAAGCAGCTGAGCCCGATCGATACCCAGAACACGCGACCTACCATTTTGTGCCGGTTTTCCCAACAGACGAAACCAAGAGTAGTGAACAGGCGGATGCCTTGCAAAAGAGCTTCTCACGTGATCCGCACGCAGGTTTTGAAAACATGGTTAAAACCTACGCCGACATCGTCAAAATGCCTTCTGCACAAAAGGCTTATCGTCAATTCTTCGACATCCTCTTAAGTAACGATGACGAAAATGGTGCTGTTCTTTTCCATTGCACAGCCGGTAAAGATCGAACCGGGATGGGCGCGGTATATCTACTTTCAGCCCTCGGTGTTGATGGTCATACCATTCGCCAAGACTACCTCGCGACAAACGATCTCATTCAGCCGATGGTCGAAAAGAATTTGGCAGCTGCTCGTAAGCATGGCGCAACTGATGCTCTTCTTGCCAACATTCAAGATCTCGGCACGGTTTCGGGTGCTTTTCTTGACAGCGCCTTAGCCACGATCGATGCTGAATATGGCAGCATGCGCGACTATTTGCAAGATGAATTAAAGCTGACCCCCTCTGAAAAACGGGATCTCCGCGAACTTTATCTACAGTAAAAAGCTACGCGAATGAGTTACAACAGTTGATGGCTCAATCAGACAATATCTTTGAGCACATCTATTAAGAAACTGGGAAAACACCTCTGTTGAGTCCCGCAAGCGCGGTGTTCTTTGACAGGCGATGTTTCAGTCCCGGTTTCTTTTTTAATTATGCGTGATCACTTTCTGCGTTCTTAACGATACTGATAACAACAAAAAATAGCTAAATTTAATCGGCATCTTTGCGTTCCTACTCTAACTTGGCTAGAATAATGACATCAATGACGTTAAGAGGTGACCGGGATGGATTTAAAAATGATGATTAAAGCTCATGCTAAAGAGTTGGGAATCGACAAAATCGGCTTTACGACCGCTGATAATTTTGCCGCGCTCAAACCTAGCTTGCTCGCACAAAAAGCGGCCGGTCACACCACTGGCTTTGAACATCAAAATATTGATGAACGCCTATATCCTGATAAAATTTTTGACCAGCCACAAAGTATAATCGCAATTGCGCTAGCGTATCCGGCTAAAATCCATGAGCGACCGCCGCGAACAGGACCCAAACGTGGCCGATTTGCGCGGGCCAGCTGGGGCATTGATTATCACACTGTGCTTGATCGAAAAATGGCGTCACTTATCAAGTTTATTAAACGAACGGCAGAAACTGATCCTAACTTACGTTTCAAACCCATGGTCGATACAGGTGAATTAATCGATGTTGTCGTTGCGCAACGCGCCGGCCTCGGCTTTATCGGCAAAAACGGTCTACTCATCACCCCTGAATTTGGTTCGTATGTGTACCTCGGTGAGATCATTACCAATATTAAGTTTGCCCCTGACGAATCGATGGCCTCACAGTGCGGTGATTGTACTCGCTGTATTGATTTTTGCCCGCCAAAAGCCCTGCTTGGTGACGGTCGCATGAATGGTCAACGCTGTCTTTCCTATCAAACCCAGACTAAAGGCTACATGGATCCAGAATTTCGGCCCATGATTCGCAACGTCCTATACGGCTGCGATATCTGCCAGCAGGTTTGTCCGTTTAATAAAGGCAAGGATTTTCATATCCATCCAGAAATGGAACCCGACCCGGAAACGGTATTACCGGAACTGATTCCAATGTTAACGCTGACCAACAAGGACTTTAAAACGCGCTTTGGCAAACTGGCTGGTGCTTGGCGCGGCAAAAAACCACTGCAACGTAATGCCATTATCGCACTGGTCAACCTGCATGACCGCAGCGCCATTCCTCACTTGCTCGAGGTCATTGAGCATGATCCGCGACCAATGATTCGAGCAACTGCAGCTTGGGCCGTTGGTGAATTACAGCCATCGTCTAATCCTGAAATCGAGACTTTTCTCAAAACGGCCTTGGCAAAAGAAACGACGCCAGAAGCGCAAGTCGCCTTTCAGGATGCACTTGATCACCTAACCCAACATTGAGCATGTTATAATGACTCTTAAGAATACGAGGTGCCTATATTGAAACTATATCAAGGACTCACTCAGGTGCAGGTCAATGAAGAAATGGCCGATGATACACCTGACTTCACCATTACCACCGATCTAACCAAACCGTTGCACTACTCACCATCGGAACTTTACCACTACTTGGATGCGGTCTTAAAACCCGGTAGCCGGCACGATCAGAATAATCTGAAGTATGTCACGGATGCTGCCTTCATCGGCGAAAATTTTGATTTCAACTCAATCCCTTACACTGCTAAGCTAAAGGATTTTGAAGAAAAAATGGCATTTGCTCGCAACCTTGTCAGTGATCTCAATCGTCACGTCAGCGTCAATCTGAATACAAAAAATCATACGTTTGAACTTTTATTCGTTGATTAAGAAAAAATAAAAACCGTTGTTCGGGAAGTTTTCCCCGACAACGGTTTTTTTGTACTTTCAATTTAAGCAGGAATCTGCTATCTAGCGCAAGGCCGGGATCACAGCTGTCAATTGTTGAACAACCAACACACTGAGCGCCATCTTGAGCAAGTCACCAGGAATATAAATCAAAACACTCGCAAGCGCTGGGACAAAGCCCAAACTGGTAGTCGCAGCTAACCACGCGGCACCCAGAAATTCCGTCAAAAGAACCCCACCAAATGTCATACCCAGTACTTTGGTTAACCAAAAATCAGGTTTCAGATAGTGCGTTATGGCCGCATATGCTATCGGTGTCAACAACCAGCCGTACATGAAACCAGCAGTCGGTCCTAAGAAAATAGCAATACCGCCTCGACCGCCTGTCAATACTGGCAAGCCTAATGCTGCCAATGCCAATAACATACCAATTGTGATCGTTGCTGGCCGCGTTGGTAACAACATTGCAACCAACATAACACCCATGTTCTGCAAGACAATCGGCACACCAAGAAAGCCAACAGTGATCGGTGGCGCAAAGGCCAAGCCAATCAAAACTGCCAACAATAGTCCCATCCGTGTCAAAGTTTTTGTTTGCATGAAGTCACCATTCCCATCTTATGTTTCACTTAGGATACCATATCGTGACGCCATGCAGTACCAAAAATCGTTCAGGGCATGTCTCTTTTGTGTTCTTTTGCCGAAAAATCGCCTTTTTGTGGCTAAAATACCCGATTGTTACTTTTCTTCGGTCAATTTACCTTCATAGGCCAGTTTCTCGTTTTCGTAGCCCAGCATGTGATCTTCAAAATGATCAATTTTATAGTCTAGGTAGCGAAGAGTCTTGTTAATATTATCGCGCCGTTCAATCAAAGCATCACGTTGTTCAATAAACAAAGACTTTCGGGCTGCAATTGTTTGATCGCCTTCCCGTAAAAGCTTAACAAACTCGGAAAGCGATTCAATCGACATCCCAGCCTTACGGAGAACCATGATGTAATAAACCCAGTTGACCGCATGTTCATCGTAGTCACGATAGCCACTCTGATTCCGTTGAATTTCAGGCAATAACCCAATTCTTTCCCAGTAACGCAATGTATCCTTTGTCAGATTAAACTTTTTACTAACTTCATCAATTGTCACGCTTATCGCTCCTTCAACAGTCTTAGCAGATCAACGCCATGATTATCTGGCATTCACCCGCAAACTAAGTTCAGTGGTCTAATACCGATCACAACGGACTTTTGACTCAGATAGTCAAATGATCCTTTGCATGATGTGACTCACCATGAGCTCCAATCAATACCTGATAAACCTTTGTCCAAGCATCTCAAAATTTTTAGCACACCAAGACGTTTCTACAACGTTGTCAGCCATGCAGAGATTTCGGCCTTCTTTTGGGCGACATTGTCACCCGCCATACCAAATCCTTGTTTGACTTGCAGTTGCCCAGCTGCCTGTTTAAACGCCTGTTCATAGGTGCCGGGTGTGCCAGCATCGGTATAAAAAGGCCTGAATACAGCTCGACTGCCTTGCACCTGTTTTAGAAAACTCAAAACTGGTGTTGATGGCGCTGCCGACCAAACCGGACCACCAACCAAGATCGTTTCATAACCGGTCAGATCAGGAATAACCGTTGTCAGATGCGGTAAATTTCCGGACGCTACTTGGTGTTTTGCCCGACCAGAGGTGTCATACATATCTGACGAAAAAGTTTGCTCAGGAACACGTAGAGCTAACAGGTCTGCATCTGTCGCCTGTTGTAAATATTTCGCCAATGTAGCAGTATGCCCTGACCATGAATAATACACAATCAGTACTTTACTTGCCATGACAGTCTCCTTTAACCTTCAACCACGATTAGTGACTTAATGGCCTTCCGCTGATCCATCGCATCATAAGCGTCTTGAATATGTTCAAGATCAAAGCGTTGCGTGAAGACTTTGCCTGGGTGAATCTCGCCATTCAAGACGGCTTTGAGCAGCAATTGTTTGTCATCTGTCGTGACCGAAGCGATCCCCCCACGCAGACCAATATTTCGCCAGAACAGATTATTCGTGTTCATCTCTGGCTTTTGAGGTACGCCGACACGACCCACAACTGCGCCTGGACGACCTACTTTAGTGGCAGTATCCACTGACTGTTCAGTGCCAACACATTCAAGCACAGCATCAGCACCTGCGCCGTTCGTCATTGCTAAGACTTTCTGAACTGCTTCATCCCCACGTTCGGGTACAATATCAGTTGCGCCAAAAGCAATCGCCATTTTTTGCCGGTCTTCATGCCGACTCATCGCAATGATGCGCTTAGCACCGCGTAACTTGGCAGCAATGACGCCGCAAAGGCCAACTGCCCCGTCGCCCATGACAACAACTGTATCGCTTTGTTTAACCTCGGCGCTTGCAGCAGCATGATAACCTGTCGCCATGACATCAGCCAGTGTGACAAATGAATTCAACATCTCATCTGAATAATCGCTCGGCTGACCCGGAATTTTAACCAAGGCCCAGTTTGCATTCGTGAAACGTAAATACTGCCCCTGATAGCCACCATTGCCGCCTGCTTCCTGATTCATGCAATCACCATCAAAACCGGCAAGACAAGCCGCACAGTGACCGCAACCATGTGTAAACGGCGCAATGACAAAATCACCGACATGAATATCATGAACTTCAGCACCAACTTCTTCCACAATGCCAATCGCCTCATGACCAACAAGACTATTAGCGTCTCGATGTGAGATGCCGCGGAACCACCATAAGTCTGATCCGCACACACTGGCTCGAACAATCTTGATGATTGCATCAGTTGGCTTTTGAAGCTGCGGTTTTGGTACATCTTGTGTTTCGACTTTACCTGGTTCTAAAAAAACAGCTGCTTTCATTTGAAATACCTCCTAAATGTGAGCGCGAGCCAGCACGATTACCAACCGGCGTGTAAGTGACCTTGGGCGCGATGGTCGCACTTTGACCATTACAACCAAGGTCCTTACACGCAGATTGCTGCGCTGGCGAGCGCGTTATCGTGAGCGCTTTTCCCCAGTTAATAAACCGGTCGATCTGATCCGGCCGTATCAGGATCGGCAATCCCGACACTGTCGTTTTTCAAATAATCAGGATCCGCAATGATCTTAAGCACCACGTCGGCCACACTCTTGCGTGAACCCGAAACTCCGACATAAGTTTCATCTTTATGCGTCAGTTGATACTTAACGTCACGATCATTTAGCCAAGGTAGGCGTAAGGTTGTGTAGTCGAGACCCGACTGTTCAAGAAGTTGATCTGACTTCAGAGCTGATGGTAACCCATTGCCGATAGTCGCCTTGTTCCACTTGCCAAAGGTGCCTGGAACTTCGTCATAGATCCCGAGAACATTCGTATAAATCACCCGCTGCACATGACCAGCCTTCATCCCCGCAATGACATTTTGGGTTTGTTGGCTGCCTTTGCTATGATCAACCACGCCGACAAATACAAAATCCTGGTCAACCATTGCTTTTTTGACATCATCCAACCGATCAAGACTGCCCTCAACCAGTGCGACCCGCGGATTTTTCGCCAACTGCGCCAAGCGTGATTGATGGCGTAAGAACAAGGTTAAATGTACATTGGCGAATTGATCATCGTTGAGAATTTGATTTTCAATCAGTCGTGAAATCTGGCCGTTTGCAGCCATTATCAAAATATTCTTTATCAAAACATCGCCTCCATGTAGATGTGCATCACTTGCTTGAGTTTTCCCCGTAAACTGATATCGCAGTCATCACTGCCGAATCAGCTATAGGGGGATCACCCCAGTCAAGAAAAACGTTATCTGTATCTAATTCGTTTATGGCTGAATCAATAAAGATGCCATGATCGTGGCCAAGTTGCGTTATCTAAACCTTACTTCTTACGAACAAAGGCTATATTAAACCTTTGTGTGCACTCCAATGCAACCACAATCATCATCATTGTTTCGCTAATGAATGTGTTGTTGTCGCTCAATTTACGCAAACTCAATCCAGAGGCTAACTTTGGCCTGTTGTATGCCACACCTACCGTAATCGTCGCCCTTGATTTATTGCTCAAGCTAGTCGGTCTCCTTATTTCTGTGACCATTTTCCCAGCCGCAATGGTGCTGTCAATCTTATTGGCCAGCCTTCTATTGATTTTCTTTCCAAAATCAGCATGAAACAACATGGCACTTTATGAAAATTTGCAAAAAAATAGCTGTGAACGAAATTTCGTTCACAGCTTTCGACTGCCCAGGCTGGATTCGAACCAGCGACCCTTTGATTAACAGTCAAGCATTCTACCACTGAACTACTGGGCAATGAGTATGTATAGTATATTCTCATGTTTCTTAGAAAAATGCAATATTTTTCGTCTTTCTTTTTTGCCATTTCCCTTTAAAAATTTAAAAATAGTTTTGACGTGCGCAGTATGACCACAAAAACACTGACAGTCTTTGGTTATCGCTCGATGAACCTGCATAGTGCCCGTGAAATGGCCGCACGCTGACAAGCAGTTTCATCTATAATAAAGGTGAAAGGTCGTGAACCTATGGATGCTCCTTACCCGAATATGCAAGATCTGCCTGATTTGCCGTCTGAATCCGGCAACGATCAACCAATATGGCAAGCACTTGCCAAAAAAATACCCTCAGTTGCCGATCGCCGTGTTCTCGTCATTCATTGCGGCGATGGTTGGTTTTGTCGTCATGCCCTCAACGGCGGTGCCACCGCGGTTCTCGGTATTGACACCGATGCGGTTGCCATTCAAGATGCCCGCGCTGTTGCCAGCTCCGATCGCTTACGTTATCGCATCATGCCGGATAAATGGCTAAAACTGTTAACTGGACCATATGATCTCATCGTCGGCTCATTTGATCAATCACCAGAGGAGCTACGTGCCATGACTCATGTTTTAAGTGCGCTGCTTAGTCCTAAAGGCCAACTTATTGCCGCTGTTGCACCATCAAAGCAGCCCATTAGCGATGATCTCGCAGTTGATGAACTGATCAGCTCACAACTTGTGATCAATCGTTGGTACCAAGTGACGGATAAGCGGCTCACCCAAACGGAACAATTATATCTGTTGCTTAGCTCGCGGGTTTCGCACTGACATCTCAAGGTGAGCAACGGTCATTGACCACTACAATTAAAATGAGCACAAAAAAAGCCGAAGCACTTGCTCCGACTTTTTTGATGCATTCATTTAATTACTGAAGTACTTCAACGGTTGCGGACAAGATCCCTGCTGCAGGAATCTGGCCACTCGGCATTGCAACATCTAACTGATTAGGATTGCCTGCAGCAAAACTACCAGTATCATTAACTGTCCGAGTCAATGTTTGACCATTGGACATGGTGATACGTAATACGGTGCCTTTAGGGAAGACGCTCAAATTAGCAGCAACGCCACTGTAGCCCATGTTGCTACCTAGAACAGCCGGATCATAGAAGCTGATCTTGAAGGTGCCTTTGTTAGTTGCACTTTGGGTTGGTTGTGACGTCTGAGTTGTCTGAGCAACTGGTTGGCTAACCGCCTGCTGTTGTACTTGTTGTTGCTGCTTTTGTTGCGCAGCTGCCTGCTGAGCCTGTTGCTGTTGAACTTGTTGCTGTTGTGCTTGCTGAGCTTGTTGAGCCTGTTCAGCAGCCTGTTGTTGTGCTTGCTGGTTAGCGTCCGATTCAGCAGCAGCTTGAACTGACGCAGCTGATTCAGCGGCAGCACTTTGCGCGGCAGCACTTTCAGCGGCGCTTTGCGCTGCTGCGGACGCAGCGGCACTCTGAGCAGCAGCGCTTGATGCTGCTTGCGCATTAGCTGACGCAGTTGCGGCCTGAGCAGCTTGTTCGGCTGGTGACGTTGTCTGAGTCGGTGCGGCAGCCGCATCAGCCTTTTTCGTCAATGGTGCCAACTGCTGCAAAGTATTAATACTCAGATAGCGTTCTGGAATCCAGCCGTGGTCTTCAGTTTCATACCAAATTTCTGCGAAGACTTTTTTACTATTCACAAATTTAACGTGTTCACCAGTTGTCACATAACGCTTAACTTGTTGACCCGCTGTCGGTGAGGTCCAAACAGTCGTAGCACCACCGTTGTAGGTAACATCAGCTTCGGTTTTGTCGCTAGCTGGTGCACTGACGGTCGCGGTTTCAGTATTCTTCGTAGCAGCGCTGACGTGACTTGGCTTGGACAATGCCACGGCAGACAGTGCAACTGCTGAGAATAATACTGTACTTAAAAGCTTTTTCATGTTCGTATTCCTCCTGGGTTTGTGTGGTGATTTAACTAACTGAGACTTAGTATAGCTATCCAGTGTTACGAACATGTATTCTGTGTGTTGCGATTGGGTTAAGTTCTATGACAAAAGATTACATTAGATGACATCCTTAACAAACTGACACTTTCTTTTTGTTAAACCAAACTAAAACGGCATCTCTGTCAAACAGATGCCGTTTCACTTCTATAGGAAGAGTCGATCCAATGTTGCTGCCAAAACCTGATGTCCGTGATCCAGTATCCCCGGATTGACGGGGCCTTGCGGTTTGCCTGCTGCCGCACCAATTTCAGCAATCATGTCTGGGGTCACTTCCAGATGGAACTGGAAGCCAACGATATGGTCATGATAAGCGAAGCCTTGCAGCGCATGCTCATTTTCGTAAAGTAATGTACTTCCTGGTAAGCGGCTCATCGCTTCCCCATGCCAGTGGAAAACATTGAGTAACGAGCCATCGGTACCGCGCACGGTGCCGATGCCTTCTTCTGGTTGCGGCATCCGATAAACATTGGCACCAAATGCTTTGGTAATCTGCTGGGCACCTAGACAAATCCCCAACACCGGGCGGCCCAATTTATTGAGGCTGCGGATCAAAATTCGTTCTGCGGCGAGCCAATCAAAGTCATCATTGACGCTCATGGGTCCCCCTAGCAAAATCAATCCATCCATCTCTGCTGGGTTCAGTTGTGCAATTGGATCCCCTTGATCAGGGCGGTAAGTGACCATGTCAACTTGCTTGTCTGCGGCCCAGTCTTTAATCGTGCCAAGATCCTCTGTATCAGTATGCTGCATGACTGTCAGCTTCATGCTGTCGTGCTCCTTTCGTGGCCGCTTAATCTTGGCCTTTCAACGCTGCTGCAAATGGCTTGATTGTGGTCATTGCGGGATCATAAATCGCAAAGTAAACCCGCTTAAACGCCCCTTCAAATTCGGACAATAATAACGCTTTTCGAAACAACTTGGCGACTGGTGCAACTGGATTGCCAAATACGCCGGTTCCAAACGCGCCTAAAATGACCTGATCGACATCATGCGCCTTAAACGCCCGAAGCGTCTGCAGAATTTTAAACGCGATATCGTTCATGGCAGTGGCATCATCTAGCGTTGCATCAATTCGGCGATTAGGTGCTGCGACGGTGACAATGTCGACATATTTGTCTGTTAATCGCCGCCCTTGATCATCGAAAAGCTGGCGAACATGTTCTGCATAGATCAACTTCTGACTAAAAAGCCCGCGATTTGGCTTGCGACGATTAAGCTCATAATAATCTGCCATGTGCTGCTCAAGGGCTGGAACCAAATAAGTCCCCTTGGCAATGGCTTCTTCCTGCGCACGTGCGCCAACTGCAACCCCGCCGCCTGGATCGACCGGACTTGCAAAATTCATGACGCCGATTTTGCCCGTCAGTTCACTCATCAATTGGAAAACATCAACATTACGCAAGGCAATTTGCGGCGGTTCTGTCCCTTTCGCTGGCGTTTGCGGCAATGGTTCGCTAATGACCTGTGTTTTGGGCATTTCTGGTCGTGCCTTAAATGCTGCCATTGTCTCTTGGTACATCTTGACTTGTTCCATTCCTGCCACCTTCAATTAAATATTTTCGATTGACCCAAGCATAACATAGAAGCAAAGTGATGGAATTATCGGTCATCTTTGTCATTCAATGTTAAAATTAACTTTGTACGATACATGAAATGAGGAATGGAATACATGGAAAGTGGCCAAATCGTCCCCAATTTATTGGTGATGCTCGTCACCTTTTTATTCGCGGCATTTTTTGTCGCGTGTGAATTTGCTCTGGTGCAAAGTCGTCCAAGTGCCTTGGAAGAAATGATTGATAATGGTACTGGCCGTAAAGCTAAAGTCGAGCGGGCTTTACGAATGGTGCATAATCTAAACGAGTATCTCTCAACGACACAGGTTGGTGTTTCGCTTGCTGGCATTATCCTTGGTTGGATCGGGGAAACAACCGTTGAGTTTTTGTTGGTTGATCTTTTTGGCTTGACCCACCTGAGCTTGCCTAATGGTAGTCTGCACGCGGTTGGCGCGATTTTAGGCGTGATTATTTTAACCTATTTAGAAGTCGTGTTAACCGAAATTGTTCCAAAGAACATCTCGATTGATTATCCGATCAAAACCTTAATGCTGGTTGTAACACCGCTACATTATTTCCATATTTTGTTCTATCCTTTTGTTTGGCTGCTGAATGTCAGTGCCACCGGGATTGTCAAAATGATGGGGATGAAGCCCGCAGACGAAGGCAACGAAGCCTTTTCGCAAGCTGAGATTCTGAGTCTGAGTAAAAATGCCGTCACAACTGGTGACATGGAACAAAATGATGTTATCTACATGCAGCGGGCATTTGAACTGAATGACAAGACCGCCAAAGACATCATGGTGGATCGAACCAGCTTGTTTGTCATTGATATCACCACCACCGTCAAAGAAGCTTTGCGGGATTACTTAACGCAAGGTTACAGCCGATTCCCGGTTGTTGCGAATGGCGATAAGGATAAGATTCTCGGGTATGTTTACATCTATGACTTGGTCAAGCAAGGTCAAGTCGACCCGTCTGTGAAAGTCTCTAAGCTGTTACGTTCCATCATTAATGTGCCTGAAGTAACACCGATTCATAGTATTCTGGCACAAATGATCAAGAAACAGACGCCAATTGTTGTGGTCGTTGACGATTATGGTGGTACTAGTGGGATTGTCACCGACAAGGATATTTACGAAGAACTATTTGGTACCGTCAAGGATGAAATTGATGATGTCTCTGATGAATACATTCGGCAAACGGATGATCCAAAGGTCTTCCGAGTCAGTGGCAAAACAACCTTGTGGGATTTTGAACGTTACTTCCACACCAATATTAAAGCCTTCACTGATTCAGAAATCATCACCATTGCTGGCTTTATCATGGAAGATCATCCCGATTTGAAACTGCACGATAAGGTCAAGATTGATCATTTCAACTTCACCGTTGCAGATTTTTCCCGCGGCTTTGCTAACTGGTTTGATGTCACACAAGATCCAAAACCAGTTAAACAAACGGTTGCTGAAGAGGTTAAAGAAGCTAAAAACGACGATAACAAGCATTAATCAGGATCAAGCTAAACTTTCAAAAACGTGGTACTCGTTGAGGGGATCACGTTTTTTTATCGTAATCTATTTTTGTGCAATACCGCTAGGCGCACCTACCAGCCGATAAACTAAACCCTAATGACAGCAACGATTTCATTATTTACCCAAAGCCGTTGAGGACGTGCTAGACTGGATTATAACGATTTTAAGAAAGGACACGATATTGTTGACAACAACAGACGTTAATGGTCATCCATATAATCGCTTGCTGCTTGTGATTACCTTGTTGATCGGTACTTTTACAACATTCTTGACGCAAACGATTTTGACCACGGCTTACCCGACGCTGATGGCGGATTTTCACATCAGCGCGAGTGCAGTCCAATGGCTGACCACTGGCTTCATGCTGATTATGGGTATTATGATCCCGGTTTCCGCATGGCTGCTGGATAAATTCAATGTTAAGTATCTCTACTTAACAGCTATGACAATCTTTTTCCTTGGTTCCTTGATTTGTTGGTTAGCACCAGATTTTCAAGTTCTGCTGGCTGGTCGGCTCACGCAGGCGATTGGCGTTGGTATGTCAATGCCGACTTTCCAAACAGTCATGTTCACGATTTTCCCACCTGGCAAACGTGGTAGTGCCATGGGCCTAGCTGGGATTGTTATTGGCCTAGCTCCTGCCATCGGCCCGACGCTTTCTGGTTGGATTCTGCTTAATCATACTTGGCGGGCTTTATTTGCCGTTATTATGCCAATTGCTGCTGGGGTCGTGCTGCTGGCCATCTATAGCATGCGAAAAGTTTTGCCGACCTCGAATCCAAAAATTGATATTCCTTCCATTATTGCTTCGACTTTGGGTTTTGGCGGCTTGCTTTATGGCTTCTCCACAGTTGGTGATGCTGGTTGGACCGATTTCCAAGTACTGATTAGCTTAGCCATCGGCATTATTTTCGTTGCCTTATTCTGCGTGCGCCAGTTACGCCTCGAAACGCCTCTGCTAGAACTGCGCGTTTTCAAATCACGCACGTATACATTGAGCGTCATTTTAACAGCGGTGGCGTTTATGTCGATGGTTGGTGTAGAAATGGTCTTGCCAATGTACATCCAAACGATCCGTGGTGAATCTGCCTTTCACTCTGGGATGATCCTTTTTCCCGGAGCCATCATGATGGGGATTATGAGTCCAATTACCGGCCGGATTTTCGACAAAATTGGGGCCAAGCGGCTGGCTGTTGCCGGTCTGTTCCTGCTAGTTGCCGGATCGCTGCCGCTGGTCACCTTAACTGCTAACACGCCGATTATCTATATCACGATCATTTACACAGTGCGCATGTTCGGCATTACCATGGTCACGATGCCGGTCACCACTGCTGGTATGAACGCCTTGCCAACACACCTGATCAATCACGGGACGGCGGTCAATAACACGGTTCGGCAAGTCGCCGCCTCAATTGGCACCGCAATACTGGTGTCAGTATTATCAGTAGTCACTAAAGATGCAACGCCAGCCGCTAGTGGTCGACTGCTTGACCCGATCCATTACACCAACGCTATGAACAATGCAGTCATTGCCGGTTATCGCGCGGCTTTTGCCGTCTCACTAGTCATGGCAGCGCTTGGTCTCGTTCTCAGCTTATTTTTGAAAACAGACGTCATTGATCGGAGGGACGCCTCATGATTATCTTGTTATTGATCGTCGGTGCGCTTGCCTTTTTCTGGGCTGTTGTGTTAATGCAACCAAGTCGGCGCCGTCAATTAACGATCTGGGTAAGCGCGGGACTTGTCTTGGCCCCCATCCTATTGTTAAGCGTGAATGACCTTTATCACGTTGGCTTCAACATTGACGAAACCACTGAACTGCAGCCATTAGCACCGATGGACGACCAGTTGCAAATTTCGCGGCGGCCCATTGGCACAGCAAAAAAGCATTTCAGCTATCGTTACCTTATCATTTCCGATGCAACCGTTCATACCGCTACACCTAGTACCACGGTCTCAACTCGCATCGAACACGGCACCATTCCGCAAGTTGCAGTGACAACTCAGAAGCTGACTTATAGCAATGCGCTAACCGCTATTTTGTTTGCTGGATCAGGCGAACAAGGTAAAGCAATTGGCAAAATTTACACCTTCACACTGCCAGCAAATTGGCAGATTGTTGATCAGTAAACGCCATCTTGCACTCGCAGAAACCGATTCACGTTCCGTCATCACGCACTCGCCAGCACAAAAATTTGAAGCTGAGCCATACACTTATGATTTGTTAGATCTCAATTGATCTGAGTAATGGGTCTGGCAAAAAGTTTCTTGCCGTGCCAAACTCCGCAATCTCCGGCCAGATGGGTGGCGACGCGAAGCTAGAGCGGAGACGGCGCTTCGAGCCCAAAGACCGGTCTCGAAGTCGCCTAACAACATCAGCGCCAAAGCTCGTCGCTGTGTTGTTTGCACGGCTGAGCCCCATCTGGCCTACGATTGCTACGCTTTGGCACTGAAATCTTTAAAGCCCACCCTGCGCTTTCTATCAAACTACTTAGCGCTAAAAAAAGTCTGACGTTCAGCGAAACACTTCATCTCGCTGAGGATCGTCAGACTTTTTTGATTGCCCGTATTTATTGCGGTTCGGCCAACAGCATGCGGTACAAGGTGCTGATGGGCAGGCCCATGACATTGTAGAAATCACCCTGAATTGACTTGACCAGTAGTGCTCCGGCATCCTGAATGCCATAGGCGCCTGCTTTGTCTTGGTAGGCGTCTTCCGTCAGATACGATTCAACATCCGCTTCACTTAGCGGCCAGAAGGTAACATCAGTCGTCACGACCTGCTGCCGTACGCTACCATTGTCCAAGCGCACCCACAAACCGGTATAAACCTGATGTGTCTGACCACCCAATGCCGTGATCATCTGTTTGGCTTCGGCGCGGTCATGTGGTTTGCCTAATAACTTGCCTTGAAACGCCACCATGGTATCGGCGGCGATAATCGTTGCCCCGGGGTAACTTGGTACAAGTGATTGTCCCTTAGCTGTCGCCAAGCTCTGAACATATGCTGGCGGATCCAACACTGGCAAAGCGCGTTCATTGATACTGGCAGGATGGCTTTCAAAGTCAGGCACAATCCGCTTTAACAATTCCTGTCGCCGTGGTGAATGACTGGCCAAAATGATCATGCTTGCATTTCCCCGCTTTCGTGACTGTCTTGAATCCGTTTGAACATTTTCTCAAGATCGGTGTTTGAAAAGTGAACCAAGACCGGCCGACCATGCGGGCAATTGAAGGGATTCTCACATTCCGGCAACTTCTGCAATAATGCTCGCGCCTGTCTGTCGTCCAAATGGTGATTGGCCTTAATGGCACGCTTACAGCTCATCATGATAGCAGTTTTCTCCCGAAACGCTGCGACTGTCATGCGACCATCACGCAAAACCCAATCCACCATTTCTTTAATGGTATCTTCTTCCTGCCCAGCTTTAAACCAAGTCGGATGATGTTCAACAACAAAGCTGTTTTGGCCAAAATCTTCCAGATATAGTCCAACCGACTCAAGCACGTCCCGATGATCACGAATGCTAATGGCATCAGCCGCGGAATAGTCTAACACAATCGGTACGAGTAAATGTTGTTGGTCGTTGCTGACTTCGCCAATAGCTTGCCGATAATACTCATAGTTCACCCGTTCTTGCGCAGCATGCTGGTCCAAAATATATAACCCATCGCCTGATTCCGCTAGCAAATAAGTGCCGTGGACTTGCGCCAAGTACGTGAGATTTAGAAAACGCTCAGCTGATTCGACATGCGAAATATCAGGTTCCGGTTCATCTGCCACCAAGGTTGGGACCACATTCGAAGCTAGCCGCTGATACCGCTGATCCCATGCAGCCAGACGTTGCGGTTCGTTAAAAATCGGCTGATCATCCAAATCGCCAATCTCAAGATCTGGTGAAGTTGGTGCCGGTGTCGGCTCCTCAGCAGCCGCGTCTGCCAAGTTAGTAGTTGTGTTTTCGCGCAACTGCTGCCCTTGCTGCGGCTGAACTGAGGGCATCGTCTTGGGACTGATCTTATTCAATGTCAGTTCCAGTTGATCCAGATCATACCGTTCTCTTTTTGGCAGATTATCGAGCGCATCCGGAATCAGGTTTTCCTTCGCCAATCGTGTTCGAATCGCCTCGCTGAGCAAATGACTGAGTTGATCTTCCTTGCTCAGACGCACCTCGGCCTTTGTCGGGTGAACGTTGACATCGACCAAAGCAGCATCCATCTCAATGTTGATGACGCCCATTGGATAACGCCCCACCATTAACTTCGAACCGTAACCGGCAATAACCGCCTTAGTCAGTTGGAAGTTCTTAATATAACGGCCATTGACAACTAAACTCAAGTAATTACGCGAAGCTCGGGTCGTTTCAGGCAAACTTGTTAACCCGCTAACCCGAAAATCAAGATCTTGTGCTTTGAAATCAACCATTGAGCGCGCCACAGACAAGCCATAAATTCCGGCCAGCGTCTGGCGCAAATCACCTTGACCAGCTGTGCGCACCACCATATTGCCATCATGTGAAACCGTGAAGGCAATATCAGGATTTGCCATCGCCAATCGGCTGACGATATCCACAATTTTTCCCAGTTCAGTTTGCTGCGACTTCATATACTTCAGCCGCGCCGGTGTGTTGAAGAACAAATCATTCACTTCAACATCCGTACCGCGTCGGTGAGCCGCTGTCGACTGCGCTTCAACTTCACCGCCTTTGACGTGAATCTGGGTGCCAATCCCTGAATCCGTTGCCGTTGTCAACTTTACGTCGGCAACCGCGGCAATACTTGCCAACGCTTCGCCACGGAAGCCCAATGAATGCACATTAAATAAATCACGCGTCGTCAGAATTTTACTGGTGGCGTGCCGCAAAAACGCTGTTGCAACGTCATCCGGGGCAATCCCGATGCCGTTATCGCTAACCCGAATCTCCTGCAAACCAGCCGCGGAAATCAAGACGTCAATTTGCGTTGCTTGTGCATCGATACTATTTTCAACCAGTTCTTTGACAACACTGGCAGGGCGTTCAATGACCTCCCCAGCAGCGATCTGGTTGCTTAATGTTGCCGATAGTTGGTGAATCTTTGGCATAAAATCACTTCTTCTTTAAATGCTTCTGCAGGTCAAATATGAAATTCATCGCGTCCATCGGTGTGGCCGCCATCAAGTCAAATTTCGCAAGTTTCGTCAGAATCGGACTATTCTTTGGCGTCGGTTTTGGTTCTTCAAACAACGACAATTGTTGCTCTTCAACTTGCGGCGCTGGTGCTGGCGCCGTTTTATTGGGTGCATCGGCTTCAAGCTGTTTCAAAATCGTATCAGCACGCGCTAACAAGTCTGCCGGTAAGCCGGCGAGCTTGGCAACGTGAATCCCATAACTCTTATCGGCAGGGCCAGGCATCATTTTGTGCAAGAAAACCAGATTGCCATGCTCCTCAACGGCACCAACATGGACATTCTTTAACTTCGCCAAGGAGTCTGACAAACTAGTTAGCTCATGATAATGCGTTGAGAACAGCGTTTTGGCGTGGACATGATCATGCAAAAACTCAATAATTGCCTGTGCCAGCGCCATCCCATCATACGTTGCCGTGCCGCGGCCGATCTCATCAAAAAGAATCAGGCTGGAAGCCGTCGCGTGGCTTAATGCAGCATTGGCCTCCAGCATTTCAACCATGAAAGTACTTTCGCCATTGGCAAGATCATCAGCTGCTCCGATTCGGGTAAAGATCTGATCAAAAATCGGTAAGTCAGCTACATCTGCCGGGACAAACGAACCCGCTTGCGCCATGATAACAATCAAGGCTAATTGGCGCATGTAGGTACTTTTCCCTGACATGTTAGGCCCGGTGATCAGCAACATATCGGTGTCGTGATTCATGATGACATCGTTAGGAATATAACTGTCTCGGCCAAGTACATGTTCCACGACTGGGTGGCGACCACCCTTAACATTGATATCATGAGTCCCGGCATGCATCGTTGGTCGGACATAATGACTATTTTCAGCCACTGTTGCAAAGCTTTGCAACACGTCCAAAGATGAAATTTGGGCGGCTAAAGCTTGTAGTCGTTTGATCTGGGCTTTGACCTTGTCGCGAATGTCTTGGAAAAGATCATACTCGAGCGCTGTTGAGCTTTCCTGCGCTTCAAGAATCAAGGTCTCCTTTTCTTTCAGCTCTGGGGTGATAAACCGTTCAGCGTTTGTCAGTGTCTGTTTGCGTTCATAGCGCCCTTCCGGTATTTTGTCCAAATTGGACTTAGTCACTTCGATAAAGTAACCAAAAACCTTGTTGTAACGAATTTTAAGTGTGTGAATGCCAGTTGCTTTGCGTTCCGATGCTTCTAGTTCAGCGATCCATTGTTTGGAATTCTTCATGGCATCACGATAGCTGTCCAGTTTTTGATTGTACCCTCGGAGGATCAAGCCACCGTCTGTCACTGAAATCGGCGGTTCGGGTTCAATCGCACGGCGAATCAATCCGGCGACATCGCTGACTGGGTCCATTTTACTGCGAAGTGCCTTAAAACTGCCATCATCAAGCTTACCCAGCACATCCTGAATAGCCGGGATCTGATCCAAAGAGGTTTGCACCTGAATTAAATCACGACCATTAACGGTACCAAAAGCAACTCGGCCAGCTAACCGCTCAAGATCATAGACTTTAGTCAGTCGTTCCTGCAACTCACTGCGTTCAAAAAAGTGATCCAATAAATCCTGAACCTGATTTTGCCGCACACTGATCGCATCAATATCCAGTAATGGTCGATCCAGCCATTGTTTCAATAAGCGGCCACCCATCGCTGTTTTGGTCGAATCAAGCAACGACAACAAAGTGTCACCTTTGCGTCCCGTTCTGCTGTTTTGCAAAATGTCGAGGTTACTACGTGCGTCCTGATCCATTTCCAGATAGGCGGAAGGTTGATAAGCAACCGCTTTTTGAATATGGGCCAAGCTGCGTTTCTGCGTGTTCAATAAATAGGCCATTAGCATCTGCACAACGGCAGCCTCTGCAGGATCAGTTAGCGCCTGTGACACATAACTGCCTTCACTCGTCGGCTCGGCATCAGGTTGGACTGACAGAAGCCGTTCCCCTTGCTTGAGCATTCCCGCGTCGTCATCGGTCAATTCCTCAGGCACAACGATTTCTTTGGTGGCCAGCGCACTCAGTTCGTTTTGCAGAGCAAATTTGCTTTTTAGATCCGTCACTTTGAGCTCACCGGTCGATACATCGGCATACGCAAACGCATAACCTGCTGCATGCGGCATCACAGCGGTAATATAGTTATTCGACTTGGCTGCACCGGCTTTGATGTCAACATTTGTCCCTGGCGTTACCAACTGAATGACGGCTCGTTTAACCATCCCGACAGCTTTTTTAGGGTCCTCCATCTGTTCACAGATCGCAACTTTGTAACCGTGGTCAATTAAAATATCAACGTAACTTTGGACAGCGTGGTGCGGGACACCAGCCATTGGGATAGGATCGTCAGCACTCTTGTTTCGTGCAGTTAATGTTAGTTCGAGCAACTGAGCACCTTTGATGGCATCATCATTGAATAATTCATAAAAATCTCCGATGCGGTAAAACAAAAACGCATCCGGATATTGCGCCTTGATTTCGTTGTACTGCTGCATCATAGGCGTTTCACTGGTTTTTTGCGGCACGAAATTCACCCTTCGTCCTTTGACTTTCTTTGACGTTCTATATGATCCATTTTAACAGGTGCGTCAACTTTGAGCGACCCCCTGGCAAGTGCAAAGAGTGAGTTGTTGCGGTTAGAAATCGAAGCATCGGTAAACTTGAAGTTAAATGGCTGGTTTTGAGCCATTTAGCTTCAAGTTTCTTATGTACAGATTTCCGCGGCTACGTATACGTTCAAACCAAAAAACGATCAGATCATCATGATCTAACCGTTTTGCAAGTAGTCTCCCTACTTCTTCAAATGATAACTGTAAGTGGCAATGATGACATTCTCGCGGCTTGCAAAGGCGGCGCGCAGGCGGAAGTTGGTTTGGTTGTGAAGAATATTCTGCCATTTTTTACGTGGTACGAACTGCGGAATGAGTACCGTGGTTGTAAAGTTCCGTTTGGCGGCGTTGCGCGCGACGATGTCAACGAAGCGAATAGTTGGGGCTTCGATGGAACGGTATGATGAGTGGATATCAACAAATCGCACCTCTGGAAAATCCGCGCGGAATTCGCTTTGGGTTTCTTTTTCCTTATTGGGATTCTCGTCCATCGAAACGTGCATAGCAATGACATAGTCGCCAATTGACTGAGCATAATTTAAGGCCGCGCGCGTAACCCGAGTGACATTACCGACCAAAACAATGACGGTGCTGCCATCGTAATCATGTTGTGCCACTTCGACCGGCAAGCGTAATTGCTCAGCAACTTTGTCATAATGATCGCGAATTTTATAAAACATGAAAATGGCGAGTGGCATCACAATAAAGAATGGCCAGATATCAAGCAATCGGTAAGCAAACAGGATGACGAGAATTGCAAAGGAAATCAACGCGCCAGAGAAGTTAGCAATCGTTTTGCCAATCCAACCTTTTCCGCGATGACGGAACCAATGGATAATCATCCCACTTTGCGACAAGGTAAATGGAATGAACACACCAACCGCGTACAACGGAATCAGCCGTTCAGTTGATCCTTGGAAAATCGTAATCAGCGCCGCGGCTCCTAACGCCAGTGTCAAAATCCCGTTAGAGTAACCCAAGCGATCGCCACGATCCAGATACATATGCGGCATAAACTTATCTTTGGCCAAGTTAAAAGCCAAAACTGGAAAAGCTGAAAATCCGGTATTAGCTGCCACAGCCAAGATCAAGGCGGTCGCAAATTGAACAACGTAGTACATGATACCTGCTCCGCCAAAGGTCTCTTTGGCCACCTGCGAAAGCACCGTCACTTTGGCCACCGGCACAATACCGTACCAATAGTTCAAAAATGTAATACCAGCAAAGAAGAAGCCAAGGATGGCAGCCATGATGGCCAACGTTTTAGCCGCATTCTTTTCTTTAGGTATTTTAAAGAACGGCACCGCATTACTAATTGCTTCAACCCCAGTCAGTGAACTGGACCCACTGGAAAATGCCCGGAAGATCAAGGCCATCGAGACTCCCGGAATCGCTGCACCGACAAAGGAAGTTGCCTTGTACGGAATAGCGCCTGTTGCCACTTGGTAAAGTCCCCAGATGATCATACCCGTCATGACGACAACGAATAAGTAAACCGGGACCATCAAAAAATTGGCCGATTCACTCATGCCACGTAAATTCATGCTCATCAAGATGAAAATGATGATCAGTGAAATGATCACCTGCTTGCCATAAAGCGCAGGAATTGCACTGGTAATCGCTTCAGCACCCGCGGAAACTGAGACTGAAACCGTTAGCATATAATCAATCAGTAATGAAGCGCCTGCGGTTAGACCGGCATTTTTACCTAGATTTTCGCTAGCGACAACATACGCGCCGCCGCCACTAGGATAGGCGTGAATAATCTGGCGATAGGATAGTGTCAATGAAATCAAGAGCACTAAAACAAAGGCAGCGATCGGCAATGAGTACCAAATCGCAGCCGCTGACAATGTCGTCAGAACTAAGACAATTTGTTCAGTCCCGTAAGCCACACTTGAAAGCGCATCTGACGATAACATCGCCAGTGCCTTGAAAATGTTAAGCTTTTGACCGCCTTCCTCAGAAGATTTCAGTGGTCGCCCAATAAACAGGCGCTTTAAATGCATCATTTTCATTACTCCTATATGAACCGAATGTATCGGGAAAATTTAACCAAAACACAAACAATCATCAGTGTAACCTAAATAGACGCTCAAGCCTACCTTATCTAACGCAACATGACAACTTGGTGAGATTCCCTGACGAAAAGCCCCAACAATATCGTCCTAACTAGCATGATGTGCAAAAAAGCAAAAACGGCCACCTTCTCGGTGATGCCCGGGAAAGTGGTCGTTTTCGTTACGCCTTTTCGATAATCACAACATCATGGACCTTCAACTTGCGATGAACCTCGTGCTCGATCTCGCTTTTAGCAGCGTGGTCAATTTTAAGGTCAGCTTTAGGCGTATCAGGCAACAGTTTTTCCAAGACAAAATCAATCTCAGCATCTTTAATGGTGCGTTTGTCGTGGGTTAAGACGACATCGACTTGGTCAAATCCTTCAACGTAATAAACATGAACAGATCCTAACGTATATAATTCAAAAAACTTAACCGGCTTTCGATTATAAAGATACCGCATTGTGTTCGGTAACATTTTGTGCAAGCTGGCGTTAAGCCGAATGGGATTTTGAATCAGCTTCATCAAATCGCCCCTTTTTTTTGTGTGAGCGTGAGCCAGCGCGCTTAGCGACCGGAGTGTAAGTGGACCTGAATGTGATGGCCGGGTTTGGGCCATTGCATTCAGGGTCCTTACACGCAGGTCGCTGCGCTGGCGAACGCGTTATGACTGAGCGTGAGCCAGCGCGCTTAGTGACAGAAGTGTAAGTGGCCTTGGACGTGATGGTCGGTCTTTGACCATTGCGTTCAAGGTCCTTACACGCAGGTTGCTGCGCTGGCGAACGCGTTATGACCGCGACATCGCTTTGATGTCCACGGCTGATGATCTTACTAATTAACCATCAGACAACATGAAACTATCTTTATTTTACCAATGAATGCCCCTTAGTGACTAATGATTAGGCACAGAAATGTTAATTAACTCCTAGATTGCAATAATAAAGTTACCACTTAGAAAGAGGCTTGCTCACTGCTTGAACTGGGGT
>NZ_JBSOQX010000007.1:0-136226 GCF_053819265.1 Lacticaseibacillus sp. 30 | reverse complement strand
CACGTTCAGTGTTGATTATTTCTCAACACCAGAAAGTGTAGACCCTTTAACAGAAGGTGAGCTTTGTTAGCTTTTCGGATTGGTTTTGGATAATGTGTTCATTACTTTTTAATATTCCTTTCCCTTTTATAAGTTGTTTTGACATTTCCCAATTTAGGACTAGTGGAGAATGTAAAGCAAATGGACACCCTAAAAAGCAATTTGAACCACGATTAAATTCTCTTGTTTTGTTTAATTAAGGTTAAAATCTTCTTTAAAAAGCACAAACACCAATTCTAAGTTTACGTCATGAAATCATTGGCGCAGCTAGGTGAAATATTGGCCACTCTTTCATCTCAGTTTGCTGATCTGGAGAGAAGTCTTGCCACCTCTTCAAAACCTCTTCCTTTTGCTCAAGCAACACAAAAGCAGCAAATTGAATCAATTGATCTTTACTGTCAGTTAAAGGGATCAGAGATTTCAGAGCAGACAAGCCAAGAATTCCCGAGATTCTTTTCTTTATTTGTGCCGAATTTATGGTTGCAATTTCTCTAGGCAAGTTGTTTTCAACTTTTTTAAATATTATTTCAGCAAGAGACAATATTTTTGCTTCACCTGATCGATCAAAATCTAGCAACAGATTCAAGACATATTGGTTGTAATAATTTGCAATTTCAGGTTTATCATAGGGCGCATCTCCGAAACCCTTGATAACTAAGTCAATAGAAAAATTAGGGTATTGCTCAAGGTTTTCATAAATGCCAGTGTAAGGATTAACAATAGTAGGATTTCCTTTCTCATCATCGATCTGCACTATATAATGTTTTGGAAATGCAGGAGTAAAATAATTGATAATACGATTTTCATGAATAAAGAAATCATATTTTTTGCTGGCGAGGGTCATATTCACATGTTGATCCAATGGCTTCACGACTAAATCATTGTGCAACACCCGCTGAAGATTATTTAAACTTTTTATTTCATCATCCTTTAGATTGTCAGGATTTAAAGAAATGGGGATGTTCAATACTTTTAGATCTTCGATAATAGCCCGGAGTCTGGCTTCTTGTTGAGTTAGTGCGTCAATGAAGGTATTCCACTTCTCAGCCTCTTTCGATGTCGGTTTTGTTGGAGTCCTAAGATATTCAAGCAAAAGGCTAACATCAGCTAAGCGTTGAGAGAAATCTCCACGAGGTGTGAAATGAATTCGTACCTTTTCCATGGGTGAGCTACTTTTCTGTTTCGGTATCCATGAAATTTTAATGCTGTCTTTGTAGCCCAATAGAAGTTCTTTCCGTCCTGTTTTTTTAGACGTGTAGATTTTACTCGTAAGTGAATTTCCACGACGGTCTGAGATAACTCCACTTTCTAATTCGAAGATATCTGCGACTTTTGCTGATGAGTAAGGGATGAGTATGTTCTTACCTGTCACGGAGTCAAGTGATTTTCGGTAAAAATAAACACCACTGCGAATAGTATCTTCTAAATATTTCGGTTGAGAAGTCACTTTTGCCACTATTTCACCAGTTGGACCTGCTATTTCGGATAAATCTAGAACATTCCGTGATTGTCGCTCTTGTTGTGCATGGAGGTCACTGAATATGTTGATAAGAGCTTTGGGATCATTTGGAACTATTGTGAATGATAGAGTTTTAGTCTTCTGTGCCACTTTCCCAAGTCTGACCTTCTCCAGAATTTCCTTAATATCAAGGGGTGCCAACTTCCGAAAGAAAATTCGTCGTTCATGATTGAATGTGGAAACAACAAAATAGACAAGACCATTGGAGTGCTTTTGGTAAAAACTAAGATCAACCACCTGAACAGAATGTTTATTATTTGTAATTTTCTTGGTCGTTCCCTTTACTTGAACTGGCATAGAAAACTTTAAGTTAGATTTAGAAAACTGCTCAGAATCTTTGACGCCATAAACATCGATAGCGCCGTCAAGACCCGGTTCTTTGTCATTTATTGCAATCTTTGAGGTATCGACAAAATCAACTGAATCGAAATAAAATTTAATTGCATTCACAGCTTGCTCTTCGGTCTTCTTTTGATTAACCATTGCTTTGTGCTCCTATGGTGGCGACAGTGACTGATCTAAACGAATATATCTTTAATACATGGTGAAAGCGAGAACATCCTTGTTGATTTTGAGTTGCAAAATTGAAGCCCTGTGATAACAATCGAAAATATTTAGACTTTCAACAATGTTGCAATAATATTATGAACTAACGGATATCAAACTTCATTGTTACTTAAAAACTATGAGATTACATTAAATAAAATTATACGAAAATGCTCCGACAAAGGTGACGTTGATGTTCAGTTGAAAATATTTGATTCATATTTTCACTTATTATATATAATCTTTATATTCATCTTTGGAATTATGGCAAAATATTTTTGCAAGATCAACATACAATCATACAAAAAGGCTTTTTCACAGTAAGGTTGGTCTATGACATTTATTAAATTTACCTATTAAATCGCAGAGCAAAATTAAAAAAATCAAGAATGTTGAGCTTCCTGCCAATACAACTGTTAGCCATAATGCTAAGACGCAGGAATAATTCCACACTTGCAGACACTTTGTTCAATCTCAAATGTGTGCATTTACCTTCGAACTAAACTACCCCAATGCGTATAGGTTTGGGTGACGAGTTCAACATCTTACTTGCCAAATATTTCTGTAGGATCACAGTTTGACCAACTAAGCTGCCGAATCGGTCGAATGGGCTTGATTGAACGAATTCCATGTATGAACTTAATTTGACGTATGCCACGAACGGGTTTAATAGCTCGAATGGGTTTTATTGGGCCACCAAACGCGTTCTGCCGAAATAGAACTGGATAACCACGTACATCGTAAATAAAACCGTTGTACAAGAAGCCACTCCATTTCCCGTTAACCTGATACAGTTCATTCCCGTCTTTGAATCCTAGATGGGCACCATTCCATGCAAAAAAGTCATCGTCATGAAAGTACCCAAAAATTTTCCCGTACCGGTCAAAGTATTCTTCGTCCATAGTCTCTCATTTCCTTTTGGTATAAATTTTATCACGAAACCGTTTGATATTAACCACATATGCCATTGTAATATCTGAACTTCTTGTGTGATGCTAAAACCTTTTGTGACAAAGAAGTCAGCCCTGCGAAATGTTGTTATTCAATCTATATATTAGCACCGACTGAGTGATCTGAATTGATGCAAGTTTTATCAATACCAATCAATTCTGGTTAGTGAATCACCACAAAGATGCTGTCCGTTGATTGATAAAAATTTGCATTGATTAGCATAAAAAGATTGCGTTTCAACGTCAACTACTAGACCAATTTATTTTGGTATTGCAGAATGAGTTTGTATTTTTCACGAGAATCGTCAGAACATATAATCTGATCCTCACTTTCCTGGAATCACCCCTCGTTGCTCACTTTCGCAACCTCCAGTTAACAATCTGCAACCATTGATTGCTTGTATGGTGCAAAAATTTATCGGATAATTGAAATATAGAAGGAGGCGAGAAAAATGTTTGGTGAAAAACTTACGCAGTTACGCAAGCAAAAAGGACTCTCCCAAAATGACCTAGCAGAAGCCCTCGGTATCAGTCGTCAAGCCATATCAAAGTATGAAAACGATTTAGCCGAACCTGATCTTGATAAAATTGAGCAATTAAGAACCATCTTAGGTATCTCTTATGCTGATCTTCTCGGCGACGAACCACAGCAGCAGGCACCATCTACTCGTGTTCCAAGCGACTCAATCACGATCACTTCCTTGATCAATGACCAGCTGGGCAGTTACACGGGCTTTCAAGTTGCGGAAGGTATTCCTAGCAAAACGGCACCTTCTTTTCTTCTAATTGGTGAAAGTCGCCATCGAGGCTTTCTAGGGACTACCCGTCTCGCTGAACTTGGCTGGTATCACACAAGAGCGACAGCTGAAACAGAGATCAAAAAGATTCAAGATGCCATGCAGCGTGGTGAAACTATTTATCATCTCGCATATACGGCAAAAGTTAATAAAAAGGGCACATTTGGTGTCCGCCTCGCAGACAACACCGATCACGAAACGCAATCTAACTAAAGTTCTTTTCTAAGTTTAAGCAAGCATTTTCCAGCAGCCTAATGCAGTTCCCGGCGCAAAGATCTGCGAAAAAGATCCTTGCTTATGGTAAAAAGCCAATTCAACCACACATATCGCTTGAAGTGGTTTTTGGTAATCTCTTAGTTTACTGGCATTGACGCCACGAATCTGTCAATTAGTAAAGTGGCACGGCAACGAACCTTGCTATTAATTCACTGATAAAGTTGGTTGGATTGAATCTGAACAAGGAGAGTCAGCTGGCCAAGATGGTCACAACCGGGATAATAGAACAAGAAGCGTTACTTTAGTGATCGGTACAGCCGAAAAAAAGCGTTACTTCTACATGGTTGCTTTCTAACCAGTATCAAAGTAACGCTTCTTTTTTTATTCCTGATCACCAATTAACAGTCATTCGCCCTAACCATTACCCCACTGCTGGATCCACCATCGTCAACTGAATCCGCTCCCTCGCCAGATCCACCGACTCAATCCAAACCTCAACAATGTCACCAATGGCAACCACGGTTTTTGGATCACGCACAAATTTGCGCGCCATCTTGGAGACATGGACGAGACCGTCATGTTTCACACCGATGTCAACGAATGCGCCGAAGTCGACGACATTGCGGACGGTGCCTTCTAGCTTCATCCCCACTTTCAGATCTTCCATTGTCAAGACATCTTGTCGCAGAATAGGTGCGGCCATGTTGTCACGCAGGTCTCGGCCTGGATTTTGTAAGCTGGTGATGATATCTTTCGCGGTTTCGGCACCAACCCCTTCATTTACCAATGGCGCAATGGACACCTCGCGAATTTTAGCGACTGCTGCTGCATCGCCTAAATCAGCGGCGGTCACACCTGCTGCCGCCAGAACTTTTTTAGCGACTGGATAACTTTCAGGATGGATGTCGGTGTTGTCTAACGGATTTTTACCGCCGATAATGCGGAGGAACCCGACTGATTGCTCAAATGCTTTCGGTCCTAAACGTGGCACCTTTTTCAACTCTGCACGGCTGTTGTAGCGGCCGTTTTCATCGCGGTAGTGCACGATATTAGTTGCGATGGTCTTGGATAGGCCGGAAATGTGCGTCAACAGTTGGTAACTGGCTGTGTTCAAGTTCACGCCGACCTGGTTCACAGCGCGTTCGACCACGACATCGACTTCATTGGACAGATCTTTGCTTGGCAAGTCGTGTTGATACTGACCAACACCGACCGACTCTGGATCAATTTTGACGAGTTCGGCGAGCGGATCTTGTAGGCGGCGCGCAATGCTGATGGCGCTGCGTTGTTCCACATGCAAGTCGGGAAATTCATCACGCGCTTCTTGGCTCGCAGAGTAAACAGATGCCCCTGCTTCATTCACGATCACGTAAAAAACATCACGTTTGATCTGCTTCAACGTTTCGGCAACAAATTGCTCGGATTCCCGACTCGCCGTGCCATTACCGATCGCGATCATCGTCACTTGATACTTTTCAAGCAGCGCAATGAGTTCTGGGGCGGCTTCCTGACGCTTTTTTTCTGGTGCTGGTTTATGCGGATAAATCACGGCCTTAGCCAAGAACTTACCATTTTCATCAACGACGGCCAATTTACAGCCAGTGCGGTATGCCGGGTCAAAACCTAACACAACCTTGCCTTTGATTGGTGCTTGCATCAGCAAGTTGTACAGATTTTGGCCGAAAACCTTGATGGATTTCTCTTCGGCATCAGTTGTTAACGCATTCCGTACTTCCCGCTCAATCGCTGGCCCAACAAATCGCTTGTATGCATCTTCGTAAGCGTCCTCAATAAACGCCGTTGCTTCCGTACTGGGCCGATTGTCGATAATTTTAAAATGGAAGTAATGCAGGACAGCATCAGTGTCGACTTTGACTTTAACCGTCAGAATTTTCTCTTTTTCCCCACGATTGATCGCCAACGTACGCGTTGAGGACATCTTCTTGACGGTTTCCTCGAAGTCGTAGTATTGCTGATAAACGCCTTTTTCGTCTAGTTCTTTGCCCTTCGTTTTGACTGTCGCGCTAATGGTTCCTGTGCGCATGGTAAAATTGCGCACCCAGTTACGAATCGGAGCCATTTCGCTAAAAGTCTCCGCCAAAATTTCGTGGGCGCCATCTAAAACATCCTGGACGGTGGCAATTTCTTTGGCTGGATCAACGTACTTCTGGGCTTCCTGCTCAAGAGATCCGTTTGGAAAAGCAAGCAACCATTTGGCGAATGGTTCAAGGCCGCGCGACTTAGCCACCATCGCCTTGGTCTGGCGCTTCTGCTTGTATGGTAGATAGATATCTTCCACATCTTGCAGTTTGGTACTGGCTTGAATCTGCTGTTCCAGCTTGGCAGTCAGTGCTCCTTGCTCGGCGATGCTTTTAATGACGGCCGCTTTACGATCTTGCAAAGCAGTCGCACGTTTATAAGCTTCCTCAATTGCCTGAATCTGTACTTCATCAAGGCTGCCTGTCATTTCTTTACGATAACGCGCGATAAACGGTACCGTGTTGCCTTCTTGCATCAAATTCAAAACGGTATTGATCTGTCGATCGGTGATGCCGGTTAAACTTTGTTGGACTAATTGAACAGTTTGTTCTTCAATCAAGTTGTTGTTCCTCACGATTTCTAGTCAAGATAATTAGTTATTCAGCAGTCACCATTATAACAACCAGTTGCCTGATATAAAACCTTATGCCATCAGTAACCACTCTGGCTCGGTGATTCGATCACGAAAAATTTCAAAAGGTAAGTCGCTTATGACAATGATCGTCAGGTAGCGTTACGCACTCACAATGCGTGGCTAACCGACTATTTTGGCAAAAAGTCGAAAGTAAGCCGCCTCATGAAATTTCGATTCGCCAAACACGAACGACCTGCGAAGTCAGTCGTGTTGTTACCTCGCCTTCCCCCAAAGGTTCTAAAACAAGATAGCCCGATCGACCCGGGATAATTTCCATATAGATGATCTCGATAGCGGCGCCGTCCTGACGCATAGCGGCTGTGGCATTTTTTCGGATCAGTTGCCGATTCTTCCCATGAATGGCAACTTGATAACGACTTCCTGAATACGTTTCAAATTCATAATATCCATCTGGAGTGGCCATGTTTAAGCCATCTTCAGGATCAAATTCAGTCCGAGACGCGTCATCGTCAAACTGTGCTGCCTTGGCGCGCAACTCTTCCAGACCTTTTTGACGTTCAAGTTTAGTCGAAAGTCGCTGTTTGATCCAAGCTTCCGGAATATGTTTGACAAGTGTTGGTTTCCCATTCAGCACACTTCTAATGTCATAAGAATGTTGCTCTCCCAACATTTCCAATGAGCCGCCAAAATCAGCAATGATAATTTCGCCTACATGTTTCTCGGTGCCGTCTGACCAGTTAACGATATCGCCAACCTTGTAAAGCATTGGTCCAAGTTTGCCGTTCACTGCAACCACCCCTAGCAATTTTTTTGCAAATTCAAGTGCCGTTTTGAAACTGCTTTGCTCTAGAAAGCCGTCTAGTCCTGTGACTGAAAACTTTCTAATAGTCATCCACGAACATCTTAAGCTTAACCTACGCTCATCTCAAAACTAAAGCCATAAAATCAGCGTTTTACCCAGCAAAATGGTTTTCGTGCGAATTTGATAGACGGCCATCGGCAACCCTTACTATTTTCCAACAGAAGCTTCCTGTTCCAACCAGTGCTCATACTGTTTGACATACCATTCATCAAAGCCGCGGTCATTCGCCAGATAAGTCGCCTTATTTGCCTTCATGATGAACCCAATCAACGCATTTCTTCTGTCAGGCAAAGGTGGCAGCTTCACTCTATTAGTCACCAAAGAATTGATAATCGATATTTTAGTTGGCCGTTGTAACCCATAGTCCACCGTTTTAAGTGATGAACCGTGTCACCATTGGGCTAAATTTTCGTCCCAAACCTGCATGATAAAGATTGGCATCTTATTGATGCTCACTTCCCCAGATCACCCAACTCATCTCGATAGCTGAACATTTTTACTGGGCCGACGAGTTCGCGATTTCTAATCGCTGATTGAAGATTGGCGTGAAGTCACGTGTATATTGACGAATGAATCTGCTGGTTGACCACAACACAAAAGCCGCCCTTTTTGGACGGCCTTTCGTAATTCTATTTAACCAGAAGGTTATGATGAGATCCGGTTCTAACTAGGGTTAAAATAAGATCTTGCTGCTCAATTTTATAGATTAGCAACCAGTCGCCACGAGGGCCGTCAACATATAGTTCACGATATCCTTTCCACTCGCTGCTTGAGGACAAGGCATGATCTGCATACTTTTTGCTTAATAGTTCAGCATTTGTACCAGCGGCTAGGAGATTAACAGCCGTCTTTAGTTCGTCCATCGGCCAATGCTTCTTGGAGAGTCGTTTTAGATCGCGCTTAAATGTAGGCGTCGGAACCAGACTATACATTCAAGTCTCTCCACATGTCATCAGGCGTGCTGTATTTTTTGAGCAGCTCTGGGTGCTTTGCTTCTTTCAGCGCCTGTAAGGTTTCAACTGGTAGACTTGTTGGGGTAAACGGGAGGGCGTGATCTTTCACCATTTTCGTCATGAACATCGTAACAGCTGCGGTCAAGTCGATGCCCATATCATTTGCTACGATTTGAGCAGCACTTTTTAATTCAGGATCAACACGAATATTCAAGCGAGTTTCCTTCTTTGTGGCTGCCATTGCTAACCACTCCTTCCTATCTAACAACTTAATTATATCACGAATTATCCCAATGTAAGCACAGTGGGATAACATCATGTGAGATGAATTCAACCGAATTTCTGGCTTTTTCTTCGCACAAAAGGAAGCGTAACTGCCATCATACGTTATGAATTATTCAACAACCACTATTGTGAAACCGGTTCTGCAAGATATTTTGTACCTGGCTAGGTCAACAGCCGCTAAATAAGTAAAATTCAACCGGTCCTCAAAGATCGATCACTACGGATTGGTCATTTTATTGATCAAACTTTTAACGAAAAAACATGAACTTAATTTTTGCAGT
Source organism: Lacticaseibacillus sp. 30 (assembly GCF_053819265.1). NCBI lineage: Bacteria > Bacillati > Bacillota > Bacilli > Lactobacillales > Lactobacillaceae > Lacticaseibacillus > Lacticaseibacillus sp. 30. The sequence goes on along the minus strand of NZ_JBSOQX010000007.1, from coordinate 127,143 downwards.
AAACAAGGTTTATTGAATCATTTATCAATACATAAAGATGGATCTTGCTTAGACTGCCAATGTATACACATGCTCGGTCACAATTTCACTAATACTCGTAAGCTCTTTGAAGTTTCTGACCTTACCGACATAGTATGTTTCCATATCTTGCCCATATGGGACTTCATTACCGTGTTCATCATAAACAGTAACTTCTCCATCTTTTGTCACCTGAAAATCAGTCCATTGCGGCACGTGATTGTGGGGACTGTGGCCATGAACAATTGAGGCTTTATAACAAAGTTTGGCGCCAATTGTCTTGTATAATCCATTTGCCGCCTCATCATCTAGCGTATAAATTAGCAAAACGCCGCCTCGCGACTCTAGTTGCTTCTTTAAATGTGTCAGCAATGCTTTGGCAATCCCGACATGCTGATAATCAGGATGCACCGCCAGCGTATCAAGTGTTGTAAGCACAGTGTTTGGAGGCAAACCATATGACTCAGCCTTTGCCTCACCATGATCTAAAAATATCGCCTCGGCAATACCAATTACCTGCTGATCCTTGACGGCAACTAATGAGATGCCATTGTCAGCCGAAACATGCTCTTTTTCAGCCGTGATTTCATCTTGAAACGAACTTCGCATATAGGCCAAGGCGCGACAACGAAGCCAACTTTCCAGCATTTCTGGATGATAGTTTTTGATTGTGTAAGTAACCATAGTTTCTCCTCATGTGTATAGGGCCTTTATCAAATAGCTTTTCATCAAACTTCTGTCGTTTCAAGCCACTCAGCAATCCGCACCTCATAAACCCCCATCAACTGTTCCTGCTCAATAAACTTCCCAAAAAGTGCAATCGTCGTCATCTCTGCTTGATAGACCGGCGAGACGACCTTGCGTTGCTTGGTGCGGCGAGCGTCTATTTTGCCAAGATCGGCTAACCAAAGTCGAACATCGGTTGGTTGTTGCAACGCCGCCACTTCTTCGGCTGATGTTTGCTTCAACAGCTTTGCAAACTGATCGGCCATTTGAATACCGGCGCTGTCGAGATCACCGAGATAAACGTAGCGTATCCCCCGCGCCTCAAGTCGTTGGATGAGTTGGACATAAACCTCGTTAAAGTCGTTGCCAGACTGTAAGATTAACGGCCAGTCGGGATGTTCTTGGTGTAGTAAAGCAAAGACGCCGTTGTTTTCGATGACAACGGCTTGTTTGCTTTTCAGTGGAAAGTCGAGCATAGACGTGAGCTGCCAAGGATTGAGGGTCAACGGTTGGGGCAAGTCGGTGTCAAAAATATTAGCCGAGGTAAAGGCCATGCCGATGAGTCGGGCAGTCAGTTCGTTGACCTGACCCGATTTAAAGCAGTACGTTGTGAGCTTTTCCGGACAAAGCATTTCCCCCCTAAGTATGCACCAACCAAGACAAAATACCTACTAGCCAGTTAAATTAAATCAACTCACGGTATTAGATGCTCAATCAAAGTATCTATCAATGCTATGCCGCCATAAATCAATGCGGCTTTATGTGTTGTTAGCAAATACGTTGCCAACGACGTTCCCCCAAATATGGGTATTTCCGTTATCACCCGGCCAATTGTTGGCAACCTGTGAAGCGACATTGGGGCCATGAACCGACCCCAAAAAAGAATGCCGAGCACCGGCGCTATCACACCCACAGTTAGTTTAACCACAAGATCGCTACTATTGAACCCAGCGATGATCAATAACACAACTGTTGCAATTTCTAACAGAAAACGAATCCCGTCTGCAATTGTTTTAATCATTAAGTGCCCCTATCTTTTTAAATAATGTCATCATTGCATCATCCCCTGCCTGCATTTTAATGGCAGTGGTCATATCAAGCGCTATGTTGCTAAGGGCAAGATCCAGCTTCGCCCGGCATTTAAAGACTTCGCGATAACTTTGCAAAATGGCCAAGGTATCTTCGCGACAAGCCTTTGTCACTGGCGCATCATACATTCGCAATATCATGCTGATTTCATTTAAAGACAACCCAACCGCTTTTAAATTTCGCGTGATCTGCAACTTAACCACATCATCTGGGGTATAATCGCGATAATGATTTTCACCCCTTGATGGCACAATCAAGCCAGTCTTTTCATAAAACCTCAACGTATCTTTGCTAACACCGGATTGTTGCGCAAATGTCCTAATATTCATAAGAAAATCCCCTTTTTTCGTGTCATCAGAATAACATTGGAGTATACATCAAGGTCAAGGACTAGAAAATGATCGACAAGCTATTTCTAGATCTAATTATCATGATGTCTGTCAACAACTTTTTTGATCGTTACACCGCATCTGTAAAACCAGTGATCGCCATCTGCTTGAGCCGCTGTTTAGCAAAGGAGAACCCCATGATTTTCTATTTTATTCTCAGCCTTTTTCTGATTGCCGTCTTAGTAGTGATCGCGTTACAACATCTCAACACCAACCGAATCGTGGATATTCAGCTTGAGCAGCACAAGATGATGTTTCCTAGCCAAGTCCGCGGTGCCCGAATTGTCTATGTGCGCGGTATCTACCGATCTCATCCTAGCAAACGCAACTGGCGACTCGTTGCCATTGCTTTGGATGTGCTCGCAGCAATTGGCCTCGTAACAGCAATTGTCATGCATTACCAAGACGTATTTTCCGCTGACCTGATGACGTCACCATTCGGACTTCGACTAGCCGAAATGCTCGCGGCCTCAAACAACGAGATTCAAAACATCTTTCTTTTTGGTGGTATGGCCTTAGCGTTGATCAGTCGCATGATCTGGTTTTACCTGACGCAGTGGTTATTTCAGCTACTTGAGAAAGCGGATCACGACCATGATAGCGATGCAACGGACCTTTATTGGACGCCGAAGCATTTGTTGAAACGACAATATCAACTCCGGATCAGTCTCCAGGGCATTTTGATGGTCGGTGCCATTTTTCTGGCTTTAACTGGTGCCTTTAACTGGTTGCCAGTCGCGTCAGAGATGGCTTCACAAACGCGCCTACCAAGGACGGTATCTAGCAGCAGTGCCTCCACTGCAAGTTCCTCGTCCGAAGTCACCAATGAATCGGCCACTTCAAGTTCATGGACGCAAAATACCGACACCACCTACCCGATTGATGCTATGAAAACAGCACCACTTGCACCTGCCAGTGAGCTAGCGAGTCTGACAGATGCTGACCGGGCGGCCTTGTTCTTCACGGCTTACTGGACCCTCAACGGCTTACAACAATCCGAAGTCGCTGACTACGCAAACAGTACTAGTGAAACCTACAGTTATCATCTCGTCCTGGGATCTAGCAGCAAACTCATCGTGTTCTCTGAGTTTATCCCTTCGGTCAATCAGACAGACTATATGTTTTATGCCCTGATTGATGGTGAGCAGGTTGCCTTCTACAATATGTATCAGTCCAAAACGCCTATTACCAGTCTTGCTAGTCAATACAGCCTCACGGTTTCCGGTACCACTTTGCGTCCTACCATGCCTGAAATCCGTGACAGTGACATGAACATGCGGCAGCTCATTGGGGCCTTTAAGTCCGATAAAAGTTTCGATCAGACTAAGAAAGGCTTGCATCAAGGTGCGGATATACCGTTATAGTGTGCTACAACTAAAGCGACTACCTGCGAAGCCTCACTAAGCTTTCAGATAGCCGCTTTTTATTGACCGTGCTTGATTAAATTCAAAGATAGGCTTTTTTCATAGGGATCATGACATTTGTCACATACCATTCATGACATTCGCGACTACTGGCTAGCCCACCCACCGCGTAGTATCAATGGTGGAGGTGGACGAAATGACCACAGTAATTCAAGCAGAACATTTAAAATTTAGCTACGGTGATAAAGCAGTCCTAAAAGACATTAATTTGACGGTTCAGCCAGGTGAAATTGTCGGCTTAATTGGCGTTAACGGCGCAGGAAAGACCACATTACTTAATATCTTGCTCGGACTACTATCGGGAACAGGTACCGTCAAGGTTTTTGATCAACAACCAGGTACAACTGCTATCAAGGCACGACTTGGTTCAATGCTGCAAGGCGACATGATCATTCCTAGCATCACGGTTGGGGATATTCTGACTCTTGCTGCTGCCGAGACGCCTGATGCGCTTGATCCAGCTGCATTACTCGAAGAGCTGCAACTGCAACAGCTTAAATCGCAACGGCTCGGCAGTCTTTCCGGTGGTCAGTTACGTCGAGTTACATTCGCCGTTGCCTTAATTGGTCAGCCTGATTTGCTCTTTCTTGATGAACCGACTGTCGGCATGGACGCCACTGCACGCAAAGAATTCTGGAACAAAATCGAGCAACTCCGGCAACAAGGGAAAACGATTATCATCACCAGTCATTATCTTGAAGAAATTCAACAGGTCGCTGATCGTTTGTTGATTTTACAAGATGGTCGTTTCACTTTTGACGGCTCACTCCAACAACTTCAAAAAAAGCATTTAGGCGCTACCATTACTTTTGAAACCGATCTGCAACCTGCCATCTTTAAAGGACTCGCTGCTGTTGATCAGGTTCACAGTATCGGTTCCAAACTTGCGATCCATAGCAACAATGGCGATCAAACGCTTAAGTCACTCGTCCCAATGCTTGATCGTTTGCATCAAATCAACCTCAGTCGGGAATCACTTGAAGATATCTTCTTACAATTAACTAAACAGGAGACAGAAAAATGAAAACACTCTTAGCGCAACTGGCCTTTGATGGCAAGCGGTTAGTCGTCCGCAATTCTTCGTTTATTTTCTTCTCACTCTTAATGCCCGCAGGATTTTATTTGCTCTATACCAAAATGATGATCAGCGGCTCTGCAACTGAAATTAAATATTTTAATATCAGTTATATGGATCAGATGATTGTTTATAGCATTTTGATTAATGCTTTCTTCAGCATTGCATCCATCTTAAAGCGTGACCGCGATAAGGGGTTCACAACCTTTCTAAGACTATCTCCGCATGGCACTTTGCCCTACTATGTGTCAATCACCTTTTGGATGCTCATGATGAGTTTACTCTCAGTCATCGTGTTAGGCAGCATTGCTGTTGGTGTCAATAATGTGAGCCTTGGTACCGACCAATGGCTAGGACTCCTTGGTGTCGTTTTGATTGGACAGCTGCCAGTGCTCATGATCGGCATCGCATTGTCGTATATCCATCGCGAAGAAATGCTCAGTCTTGCTAGTAACCTGCTCACCTTTCCAATGGCGATTATCAGCGGCTTGTGGTGGCCAATCACCATGCTGCCAAACTGGTTACAAGTTATTGGCAAACAGATGCCAACCTACTTTGTAAACAAGCTCTTAAATCAACTCACTTCACGTGCTACAGTAGACTTAACTAATTTAGTTGGTATTGTGGTCTGGTTTGTGCTTGGCAGTTTGCTAGTTGTTGCTATGACCAAACACGAACAACGAAAGGGCGTGGCTTTGGGTGAGGCATAGTCTCCGTTCATGGTTAAGAAATCTCGAATGGACCAGCTATATTTGGCTGGTCTATTTGCCGTACATCATGTCAGAATTTGTGCCAGTAAAATCAATCAATGATTGGCTTTGGATAGGTTTAGGTATCCTGTTTCTAATTGTCTATATCTTAGTGAACGAGGTCGATCATTGGCTGCCAGTTACGATTCCGCTTGAACTCGCCATTGCAGGCATTTTCTCTATTTTTGCCCTCAACAATTACATGATTATTTACCCTGGTTGGCAAGTTCCTTTTATCTTAGCCCGTTTTCCACGAAAATATTTCCGTTGGTTTGCCGCGGCTTTTTATTTAATCATTTTTGTAAGTTTATGGCGCGTTAATCAGCTTCATCCCGGGATTATCAATATCAATAATCCTGATATGTTTAATCTGATTTTTCCACTTGTTTCGCCTATCATCTCTTATACTGTTTCCCGGTCAGTTATCCATCAACGGCAATTACGTCAAACCAATCGGCGACTTCAAGCAATTGTCCGGCGCGGTGAACGCGAACGAATCGCCCGAGACTTGCACGATACGCTCGGTCAGAGCTTTTCGATGATTACGCTTAAAACCGAATTAGCAAAAAAGTTGCTCGTGAAGGCGCCTGACCGCGTCGCTCAAGAGTTAGACGATATTGCACAAACTAGTCGAGATGACTTACAGTTAGTCCGTTCGATTGTTAACGATCTGCACCAGCAGTCCCTCAGCGAAATGATGTTGATGCAAGGCAAGAATCTTGCTGAGGCAAATGTCGTTCTGCTAACCAGTGGCGAAAGTGAGGCCGCTGAATGGCCGACAAAAGTACAAATTCGTCTGAGTGCGGTCATTTCTGAGGCTATCACCAATGTCATCCGCCACGCTCACGCGCATCAGGTAGAGATGATATTTGAGCAGAATCCAAATGGCTATCTGGTTGAGATTCAAGATGATGGCCATTCCAAAAGTTATAAGCGCACAGGATCAAACGGTATTAGTGGCATGCAACAACGTATGAAAGAAGTTAATGGAACGTTTACGATTAATCACAACCGCCAAGGCACTCAAGTTTCACTCACTTTACCAAAGGAGCAGCTATCACAATGATTACCTTATATCTCGCGGAAGATCAAAGTATGTTAAACTCCGCCCTCACCCAGCTACTAGACTTGGAAGATGATCTACACGTACTAGGCAGTGCTGGTGATGGTGCAAAAGCATGGCAGGACATTCAGCAACTCAAACCGGACGTTGCCGTTCTAGATATTGAGATGCCCAAGTTAACCGGATTGGACGTTGCCGATAAGATTCATGGCAGCCAGTTAGCAACAAAAATTATTATCTTAACGACCTTCGCGCAGAAAGCTTACTTTGAACGCGCTATTGCTGCCCAAGTGAATGGTTATCTGCTCAAAGACAGCCCCAGTGATGATTTGATTGATGTTATTCGAAAAGTGATGACGGGCCAAACGGTTTATGCCCCGGAATTAGTCACGAATATGGTGACCGCTGAAAGCAATCCCCTTACTGATCGCGAACTCGCTGTTTTGGCAGAAGTCGCCAGCGGCTTATCCTCAAAACAAATTGCTGCATCGCTGTTTCTCTCGGAAGGAACCGTCCGCAATTATTTGTCTGCTATTTTCAGTAAACTCGGTGTTCATAATCGAATTGAGGCAGTGCAGATGGCTAAGAAGAATAAGTGGTTGGAGTAACAGATTCTATCAAGCAAAACAAACAATGCCCGTTTCCCAACATATTGAGAAACGGGCATTGTTAATTTGATGTCAGTTCAGGTCAAGTCTATGAAGCATGGCTCATTCTCGTGACGCTTAATACGACTGAATCGTTGCACCAATCAGTCCCGGTCCTGTATGAACCCCCAATGACGGCGAAATCTCACCAATAAAATCAACCGGTCGACCAGTCACCTCGCGCAATTTTTCTGCCAACTTTTTAACCAAGGATGGATTTTGACCATGAGCAACACCCAAACGATAATGGGTGCTATTTAGGCAATCCTGTTTGACTTGTTCAACCAACTTCTGAATCGCCTTTTCTTCAGATCGCGCCTTAAAAAGCGGGTAGTAGACGCCTTCTGGATCACATGAGATCACCGGTTTAATGTGCAAAACCGAACCGACAAGGCCTGCCACTCGGCCGATTCGACCGCCGGCACTGAGGTACTTCAAGGTTGGCACGTAGAAATAAATCCGACTTTTGACGATTGAGGCACGAACTTTTGCAATCACGTCCTGAAAGGATTCCCCTGCATTGATCAATGATGCGGCATAGGCTGCTTGGATGCCACTGCCAATGCCGATGCTTTTTGTGTCAAGAATGGTTACGGTGTCAGCGGGAAAATCTTGCGCGGCCAATTGAAAGACGTTGTTCGTCACAGACAACGCGCTCGAAATTGTGATACCGAGGATTTGCTGATAACCAGCCGTGAACAGCCTATCCATCGCCTCTTTGGCAGCTTGCGGTGACGGACTTGAAGTCTGCGGCAATGTTTCTGCCGTTGCTAGCGCCGAATAAAATTCATCCGGTGTGATATCAACTGCATCAAGGTAATTATGCCCATTCATAGTAATATTCAGCGGTACGACTGCAATATTTTTATTTTCATCAAGAACACTTTGAGGGACATCAGAACCCGAATCAACGACAATTGCAATTTTTTTGGTCATGTTCTGCCTCCTTGCGGCTTTAATATCCATATTATATGGTTTCTAAGACTAGATGTAAATAGGTTCACCACATATATCTTTTTCCGTTCATGTGAATATTCAGCCAGTTTTGCCAACAAAAGTCGCTTCCACAGCAAAAAGAGAGTCAACCAGTCACGGTCAACTCCCTTTTGTCCTATTTCCGACGAAGTTTTGTGGTTACATCGCAATATCCCCATTCTTAGAAACTTTCATGAAGATTAGCAAGGAAATCACTGTCAACGCGGTCAAAATCGTTGATAGTGCAGCGGCAACGCCGTAATTTCCACGAATAACTTCGGTATAAATGGCTACTGTCATTGTTCGAGTCTTGACGTTGTACAACAGAATGGATGTGGATAATTCTGAGATCATCGTGACCCATGAAAGAATGGCACCATACTAATCCCTCGTTTTGAATGCGCTTACGCATATCAAGTTTACACGAGCCGATCTGTTCTGTCAGGCATGGCGATTTTTATTGACTTTGTTCTGGGCGATTTGGCCGCTTATTAAAGCTTCTTGACCAACACCAAACAAGGATTCCAAGCATCCCATAATGTCGGGAAAACTTCCAATCGCTCAAATCCCACTGACTCGTAAAAACGGATGGTTTGATCATATTCAGGATAATGACCTTCATCAACCGTTTTTACCTGCAGGTAGTGCGCATGTTGTTTAGCGTCGGCTTCTAATGCCTTTACCAGCTGATGGCCAATCCCTTGATGATGAAAGTGTTTCTTAATGCCCATACAACTGATTTCGCCGCTTGCCTTGCTGGTTTGGCGATAATCGATAAACCCAATCGCCTGACCCTCATAGCAAGCAACCCATAAAGACAGTTTTGCAGCCTCTTCAACATAAGCGTTAGTTGCATCCGGCAAGCCAAACCATTCGGGCAAATCGGCCAAAACAGCCTGCACAATTGCTTGCTTTAGATCTGGATCTTCTTCGCGAGCGACTGTGATACCTTTATTTGTTGGCATTTATTGTCCTTTCTCCAACTGAAACTAAGTGTTTGACGAAAAAAAACTCTGCTGCGTCAATTTCCGGGTAGGTCAGCTGGCCAAATTGCTCAAAGCCAAGTGCCTTATAAAACGCCGCCCCTTGATACGACATGGTATCGAGGTGAACAATCGGACAGCCAAAATCTTTTAAGGCATTTAATAAAGCATCAACGAGAGCCGTGCCAACACCTGCATGTCTGTTCGTTTCAGCTACCCATAGACTTTCAATATAGCCGATTTTATACATGGTGCTGTAACCGAAAATGCCGCCAATACATTGGCCATTTTCTTCCGCTAAAAAAGTAAAAGTCACACCCATTTTTTCTTGCAGTAGTGGTTTCATTTTCACATTGTAGGCGTGAAGCTTATTCTCAATGGCTTCCATCGCTAGGTCTTCAGCTACTTCAATTGAAAAAGCCGGTGGTATGTCGTAGCCGATTGGCAGCGATAACATTTTGACGAAGAAATATTCAATCACACCGGCATAGTCGTAATTAAGTTTGGCAAATTCGTGATAGCCGTTTTCACGATAAAATGCTGGTGCTTGATAATCAAAAGTTTCTAATCGCACCCGTTTGCAACCAGCAGCTTGCAAGTTTTGTTCGACAGTCGCTAACAAGACACGTCCTAGCCCCTGTCGCCGAAAGGTTTCATCTACCCAGAGCAACTCGATATAACCAATCGCATTGTCATCCGAACTCGCCGCGACACCGCCAACCACTTGGTCACCTTTTTTGATGACGTACGCAAATGACTCGTCGGCACCTGCTCCGTTGAAGGGATGCTGATGCCGATTAAATTCGTCCAGTTTTTCTTCTAAAGCCCATCCCTGATCGGCCGTCCCTGCTTTAATTTGCATTCCTTCCTCCAAAATCCCCCAAATGCCATTCCCTGCAGTAATTTTACCAAGTCGCCAAAAAATCATAAGAAGGTTCGTTTACTTATGGTTACGATTATACAGAAAACAAATAGCGAATTGAACAAATACTATGAGTCATCATTCTCTTTTAAGACATGTGCTTTTTCAGATTCCGAATAATAATTACCCATAAGAAGCAGGCCAACATTGCCGCTGTATATGGCATTGTTGGCCTGTTTGAGGGCTGTGGATGATTGCTCAATGTTTCATTGATCAATCTCTGAAGAGGCCTGAACGTAACCGGCAATATCCTCATGATAAGCCTGCAACAAGCTATGGACGTATTGCTTGGGTGCGGTTGATTGCTTGACATGTTGCCAAAGAATCGCGGCAACCTTTAGGCGCGGTCGAAATTGCCTAGTCGCCGGATCAGCAAAAAAGTCATGGACGAAACGATTCCATTCATATGTTTTTTCTTCGGCATTTTCCGCGAGAAATTGTTGGCGAGCTTTTGAATTGCGAATTGCCTGATAAACGTCAATTAAATCAGCGACCGTTAATGCTAATTGGGGTTGCGCTTCCGCTTGACGTTTGAGAACGGCCATAGGCTTTGTGAATGCGAACTTGCTGACATGAAAGTACGCAGCAAAAAATTGTCGCGCCTCAGCATTGAAGGAAAATCCAGAGTTCGCGAGCGGCGTCGTTACCGATAATTCCTTAACAGGTTTAGCCAGTCGTTTAACCTTGCTCGTTGGTGTGTCAAGCGGCTGCCCTGCCACCAATGCTTGCAAACGCTGATTTAATACCGCCTTTGTACCACCAGCAGGTAAACGATGCTGTCGGCAAATTGCCACCAACTCTGTTTTGTAATGATAATGTTTGAAAAAGTCTTCATTTAAATCCAACAGTTTACTCCTGATTGTGATCGCAGAATAGGTTACTATCAGCAAAATTGATGGCTCTGTCTCACTCATTTTGAACATCAATGATCTGTAAAAGTACCGACAAGTTTACTTGAAGCATGAGTCTCGTTCAAGCAGACCTTGTCAATAGTGTCGTTCGGACACAAGAAAGACACAAGCGTCACTGCTTCACCCGCATTAACCATCAGTAACGCTGTGCGGCTTCCCTTCCACCCGCAGAACTTCCTGCACACTTGGTCGTTGTCGCATTCGCTCGTCAAAGGCCTTTAATTTTGGCAAATGATCAAATGAAAAATCAAGCCGGTGCATCCAATTTGTCATGACAAACAGATAAGGATCCGTCATTGAAAAATGCTGCCCCATTAGCCATGGTCCCTGAAACCGTGCTTCAACATAAGCTAGTCGCGGGGCAACTCGCTGCCACACCAACCGTTTGCTATCATCCGTATTAGGTAGCCAATTACCCTTCCGAAAAGGCGAAATAAAGTTTTTGTGGAGTTCTGTGGCAATATAGTTGAGCCACACCCGCTCCTGCCAGTATTCATCTGTGGCATAATTGCTACTATCATTTTGTCGGGCTTGAAAGTCAATGTACTCTAAAATCACAGCACATTCTGTTAAGTATTGTTCTGGCGCTATTTGCAAGGTCGGCACATAAGACTTGGCGTTGATTTGATCGTAATCGCCACCGCGCCAAGTTTTTTGATCTAAGTTCACCTTTTCCAACTCAAAATTAAGTCCCGCGTCAGTCAGTAGAATATGCGGCGCCATTGCACTGGTTCCTGAAGCATAAAATAATTTAAGCATGTGGTACATCTCCTTTATTCGATGAATATCGAACAAGCAAGCCAAAAATTACAGGGTCGCTAAAAACCCCGGTAAAAACCGATCAAAAGCTGTCGTATTGATAGACAGATACTTGATTTGTGCTACTTGGCGCGTATTCGTCAAGCCCGCTAATCGCATAGCTCGAAAATGATACGACACTGTCGATTTACTCAAATTTAACTGGGCACTGACTTCTGAGCACGTCAATTCTCGACCAGCATGATAAAGGATACGCAAAATCTCAATTCGATGCGGTTCACCTAGAACTTTAAAAATATTCGCCATTGTTTGATCTGCTTGTTCGATATTCATAGAACAAGCGTAATTCTTTTGATCCTGAATGACAACCCCAGTGCTCTAATCAGCTAGCATCAAGGTAGCATCTCAAAAAACCACCGATCAATTCTAATTTGCGAATTGATCGGTGGTTCAGATGAATCATGCAACTTTAATAAAACGATGGTTTGTCCCACTCAGTCCCCGGTTCAACAACGCCAATATTTGCGTATTGGTATAAGCTAGGGTGTCTCACGATGGCAGTCACTAACTTCGCCACTGCTTGACGTGTTACCTGAGTTCCGCGCAATGGCTGGCCTTCTGGCACGATTTGATACTTTTCGTTGCCGTTTTCGTCGTATAACCATGTCATGCGAAGATAAGTGGTATTCAAGCCGCTGTTTAAAATCACCTTTGCGGCCTGTTTGTATGGTGTGTAATCTCCCATCATCCGCGCATTCCAGTTGCCAAACTTGCCGGCAACTTCATCGTCAATCCCAAGGCCGCCTGCGACAATCAACCGTTGGACACCGGTATGCTTCATCGCTGTGACAACATTTTGATTACCGACGAGACTGGAACTTGCCAGAAAAACGATGTCTTGATTCGGCATAACCTGTTCAATATCGGCTTCTTGATTCCAGTCGCCGTCAACCAACGTCACACGTGACTCACCTGCATATTGCCCCAACCGTTGCGGTGCTTGGCGGGCAAATAGCGTTAGGTTCACAGTTTTATCTGCCAACAAATCTGGAATTAAAAAGCGTGAAATCTGACTGGCAGCGCCAAGTATGAGGACGTTTATCATTCACCATACACTTCTTTCGCCAGATTAAACGCAGACCACGCCTTTGGCCAGCCGGCGTAAAAAGCGAGATGAGTGATTTCAGCAACGACTTCCTCTTTCGTCAGTCCGTGTTCTTTTCCTAATTGTAAATGGGCTTTGAGTTGTGGAAAATCGCCACTGGTCATAAGGCAAGCAATCGTGATCATGCTGCGATCATGGGCAGATAGTTCATTCTCTTTTGCCCAAACTTCCCCAAACAAAACATCGTCATTCAATGCAGCAAACTGTGGGGCAAATTTTCCCAACTGTTTGCGTCCTGCTGTTTGTTTTGCCATCTTATTTTTCCTCCGTTAGCTGCGCATAAGCTTGATCCGATACAGGTTCCAACCATTCACTAGTACCTTTGGTGATCGCCACATGACTAAACCAGCTGTCCTTAGTTGCGCCGTGCCAGTGCTTCACGCCTTCATGAATCGTGACCACATCACCGGGATGCAGCAATTGTGCTGGCTTACCGGCTTCCTGGTACCAGCCCTCACCGCTTGTGACCAGTAAAATCTGAAAACCATTGTGATGAATATGCCAATTGTTCCGGCAACCAGGTTCGAATGTCACGTTGGCAACAGTCACATCGATCTCATCTGCCGCGGCGACCAAACCATTCAGATAACTGTTGCCCGTAAAATACTGTTGGTAAGCGGTATTAGCTTCACCTAAGCCGAATAATCCGGCGTTTTGATTCTTGTCATTCATGACGAATGCCTTCTTTCAATGTTTAAGTTTATTATCGGTCCGATGGCTTAAAATGTATAATGCTTATATAGCATATAGTATTATGATATTTCCTTATGTATCGGAGGCCTTTTCATGGAATTACGAACATTACGCTATCTCGTGGCGATTGCCGACGCCGGTACGATTACGGCCGCTGCCAATGCCATCCATATTTCGCAACCTGCTTTGTCGCGGCAAATGCAGGAGATGGAAACAGAACTCGGTACAAAGCTGTTTAACCGAAAAAGTCGGGCAATAAGCTTAACCGCTAATGGGACGTATTTGGTGAATCGCGCCAGACAAATTCTCACGTTGACAGACGCTGCGGTTGCAGACATTGTCGATGACCATGCCGTCAGCGGTACGCTGGCAATTGGTCTTGGCGAGTCACGACTTAATCAGATTGTGTTAAAGGCAGCGCAACAATTGATCGCTGCTTTTCCTGATGTGACACTGCAGCTATACAGCGGCAATGCCGATGATATTAAGGAGCGGTTAGACCATGGTTTACTTGATTTTGGGGTCGTGATTGATCCGGCTGACACTTATAAATATGCCTATCGCCGGATTCCAGGTGAAAATCGCTGGGGACTGCTCATCCCCATTTCTGATCCGCTAGCGGCGCAAACCGCTATTTCACCAGAAACGATTCGGGGTCAGGCGTTGATCGTGTCGGAGCGCGAACCTGTTGTCAAAATGCTCACTGATTGGGCCGGCCACGCTTTTAACCCTAATCAAGTCGTGGCTCGCTACAACTTGATTTACAATGCTGGTCTGCTTGCTCAACTCGGTTCCGGGTATATTGTCGGTCTCAGCCATTTAATCGGCCATGATGAAATGCAGCTAAAATTCATTCCCTTTTCTCCGACACTAACCACCAAGATGGCCTTAATCTGGACGAAAAACGTCCCAATGTCTGGCGCTGCTCAGAAATTTTTGGAAATTTTCAACCAATTAATCGAGACTGTTTAGCAGGCAACTAAAAAAAGATCCGCACAAGGCCAACTAGCCAAAATGCGGATCATTTTTAAATCTTAAAAAGTCAGTTACAGTTCTTTGTTTCGCAACATTAATGCTGACGAGCCAATCATCACAACCAATAGCACTAAACTGACAGCGATGTACGGTGGCAATGCACTAACCTTCATGCCACCGACGCCGATATTTTGGGCGACGCCGAAGAAGTCGATATATTTAATCCAGTCCCACTCACCGAGTACATGGAGCACACTAACAATGAGGGGGAAGACCACCACCACAATCGCCGGTATCATAATCGACCCAGTTAATACCAGCAGGAACACGCCAATGCTGAAGATCACACTCACAAAGAAGGTCGCAGCCACGAAACTCAGACTAAAGGTTCCAAACAATGTTCCCAAGCTCCCGCCTAATGGGCGTCCAGCAACAAGTCCGGCCATCAGTACGGTTAGGAAATTGACAGCGAATAGTAGCAGTAAGTCCAGTAACATCACCAAATACTTGGCTAGGACAAACGCTAACCGCGAGATACCCGAGATTAAGGTGTTTTTGTAAACCTTTTGACTGAACTCATACCCGAAAACAATGACAAAAACGCCGATAAAAACGTAAAGTAGCATCGTTTCACCCATATTCGCCACTTTAATGCCAGTTAAAACTGACCACGATTTACCCCCAACTTGGGCAAATTGACCACTGTCGCCACGCACTGTCACGCCGCCAACACTCTGTCCCAAGGTTGTCGTGGCCGCATAGATAATCGTCAGCACAAGCATGATGTACATGCCCGTTGTATGGATTTGGCGATAGAAGTCGGCCCGAATTTGATTAATCATGCTTGCCCCTCCTGCTTCTCTGTTTGCCCCAGTAACTGCATGTAAAATTGTTCCAGTGATCCAGCTTGATGACTGATATCCTGAACACCCACGCCACTGGTCACAAGCAATTGGTTCACCCCCGCTGCATTAACTTCCGGTTGTCTCAACAAAAGATGATGATCGTCAATGATGTCAAAATCTTGATACCCATGTTGATCCAAAACCTGTGCTGCCAGTGCCGTATCATCAACGGTAGCCGCTAAGCCTGATTGATTGGCTTTATCCAGCTCAGCCTTGGTCAGTTGTTTGATCATCCGTCCATGATGAATAATGCCAAATCGGGTGGACACTTGATACAACTCACTTAAAATATGGCTGGAGATTAGAATGGTTGTCTGCTGCTCCTCGTTCAAGCGTTTCAATAATTGGCGAAATTCCATAATACCCGAAGGATCAAGGCCGTTAATCGGTTCATCAAGAATCAGAAAATCCGGACGCGGTAAAATCGCTAACGCCAAACCTAGTCGTTGTTTCTGTCCTAAAGAAAGATGTTTGACTTTGGTGGTTTGCTTCGCTTTGAGTCCCACAAAATCAATGGCTTCCGTGATGGCCTGTTTATCTTGAATGCCATGTTGAATTGCGCACAACCGCAAATTTTGGTAAACGGTCAACTTCTCAAACGCTGCTGGGCTTTCAATCACAGCTCCAATTCGACTAAGTGCATGTTGATAGTGACCAGCTTGCTCACCTAGTAATGTGACGGTTCCGTGCTGCATCGGTGACAAGCCGGTAATCAACCGCATTAAAGTAGTCTTACCCGCCCCGTTTTCGCCAATTAAGCCATAAATATCCCCTTTTTCAACTGTGAAACTGACCTGATCTAATGCCTGAAAACGCCCAAACTGTTTGCTAACATGTTCAATCGTTAACACTGATTGTGTCATAGCAATCTCCCTCCACCATTTTGTCACCGCTTTTTGCTTACAAAATCAGCTTAACGGGCCTTTCTTAACTGGCTATATAATGAATCCTTAATTAAACCTAAATTGTGAAAAACTGCTCTTATAGCTTACACTATTAGGAGAGAGCGTGAGCAGCCGCGGTTAGAAACCGGAGCATAAGTGGCCTCAAGTGCGATGGTCGCACTTTGACCATCGTACTTGAGGTCCTTATGTGCAGGTTTCTGCGGCTGCGAACGCGTTTAAGAGAGCGTGAACCAGCCCGGTTAGAAACCGGAGTGTAAGTGGCCTTGGGTGTGATGGCCGCACTTTGGCCATTGCGTCCAAGGTCCTTACACGCAGGTTTCTGGGCTGGTGAACGCGTTTAGGAGGTGTGACAGCATGGGCAAAATCTTAATTGTCGAAGATCATCAAGATATTCAAGCCTTGTTAAGAGATGTATTATCACCCTACTACGCTGTGATCCAAGCTTATGACGGTATCAGTGCCTTAGCACAATTTCATCAGGAAGCACCTGACTTGATTATTCTTGACTTAATGCTGCCAAACGTCACCGGTGAAAGTGTTTTGACGACCATTCGCAAAACGTCTAGCGTGCCAGTTTTGGTCCTTACCGCCATTCAAGACAAGCAAAAAACTGTCGCGCTTCTGCAACAAGGCGCCAATGATTATTTAACCAAACCGTTTGACATTGACGAGTTATTGGCTCGGGTTCAGGTGCAGTTGCGTCAAACGTTGCCTGCACCATCGGCTAAAGCACAAGATCACTTACAGGTTGGTGAAATCACGCTGAATCTCAAACGT
This sequence comes from Lacticaseibacillus sp. 30, assembly GCF_053819265.1. Lineage (NCBI taxonomy): Bacteria > Bacillati > Bacillota > Bacilli > Lactobacillales > Lactobacillaceae > Lacticaseibacillus > Lacticaseibacillus sp. 30. Next base: position 109,993 of record NZ_JBSOQX010000007.1, on the reverse strand, counting down.
CATGCGGTTACTGTCAACAATCAACCGCTGACCCTGCCGAAAAAAGAGTATGCGATGCTGGCGTTGATGATGCGCGATCCCCATCAAGTTTTCGACAAACAACAATTATATGAGCAGGTGTGGGGCGAGCCGTTCATGAACGCAGATAATACGCTGAACGTGCACATTAGCAATTTACGCACCAAAATCAATGATCTGGCAAAAGATCCGAAGTATATTGTATCAATCTGGGGCATCGGCGTTCGGTTGATATAGCTAGTTAGCTACGGATCATTTTTAAGGATAACTGCTAGCAATCGAAAAATGTTTTTCAAAGGAGAAGGCTATGCTTGGTATCATCATCGGACTCAGCGTCATTTGTCTTGTATTGGCGATCACTCTTTTGTTGATCATCATCGATATCCGCCGTATCAATCGCGAACTCACCTATATTAATCACATCGAGACTAACGCTGGGGTGACAACCAATACCAATTTTCCTTTGGTTCGTAAACTCGCAGCTGGGATTAATGACAATCTGAATGCCACCCGCCAGTTGCGGCTTGAGCAAATTGCGCAAGAAAAAAAGATTCATCAGATGTTGCTGAATTTGACGCATGATATTAAAACCCCGCTGACCGTCGCAACTGGCTACGTTCAACTTCTAAATCGCGATCCGCACGCCGACGCCAAACAATCGCTGGCCCGCGTGGCACACAATTTGCGGTCTGTTAATTACTACTTACATTACCTGATGGACTTCAATCTCATTCAGGAAAAATCCACGGCGTTAAAGCTAAAACCTATCAACTTATCAAAATTACTCGAAACTGAATTATTTGATTATTTTGACCAATTGACGGCCAATGGTATGCAGGTAACCCCAAAAATCGCGCCCAATCTTGTTTTAACAACCGATGAGACGATGATGCGCCGAGTTTTCCAAAATCTTATTGGTAACTGGCTAAAATATGCCAAGAATCAGGCTAGTGTCACGCTCGTTCGCCAAGATGAGCAGCACTTGACCATCACCTTCACCAACAACACCGACAAACCGCTTGCGAATGCTGACCAGCTCGTTGACAGGTTCTACACAACCGATTCGGCTCGGACAACCCAAAGCGTCGGCTTGGGTCTGAGCATCGTGCAATCACTCACCACCACGCTTGGCGGGAAAATGACGCTGCAAGCAGACAGGCAACAATTTGCTGTCACGCTCACCTTTCGCGACCACAACGTCTAAGATCACGCCTTTGCCTAGTCCATTCGTGAACTGGGTTTTTAAGCTGTCATTCAAAAAGCATCAGTTCATACAAAACACTTGCTTTTTGTAAGGAGATTGCTATTCTAGTAACAGCTTACAAATTGGAGGGGCATGATTTGAAAACACAACAAAAATGGCTTGTGGTTGCTGCTGCAGCACTCACTTTTGTACTGACTGCATGCGGTACCCAATCGAGCAAGGACAGTTCTAGTTCCAGCAAGCAACAGGTCTGGCACCGAATGGAAGCCGATGTGTTGCAAACGCTTGATCCAAGTAAAGCATCTGAAGGTGTCTCTGGACAGGCTATCATTGATACCATGAACGGGTTATATAAATACTACGGTCACGACCTGCAACCAGCCATGGCGACCAAAATCGTGAAGCCGACAAATAATGGCCTCACCTACACCTTTACGTTACGCAATGCCAAGTGGAGTGACGGCACCCCGGTTACAGCCCAAGATTTCGTTTTTGCTTGGCAGCGAACCGTTGATCCAGCTACCAAGTCCACTCAGGCCAACATGTACTCTGGCATCAAGAATGCGGACGACATTCGTGCAGGCAAAAAGCCAGCAACAGATCTGGGCATCAAGGCTATTAATGATAAAACTTTAGAAGTCACGCTTGAACACCCGATTCCTTACTTCAATAGCTTGTTAAATAACGTTGCGTTTTTCCCGCAACCTGCTAAGAAGGTTAAGGCATGGGGCGCCAAGTACGGTACCAAGTCGCAATATACTTTGTCGAACGGCGCTTTTAAATCCAAAGGCTGGACCGGCACTGGCGATAAATGGACAGAAGTTAAAAATACCACCTATTGGAACAAAAAGAATGTTCATTTGACGCAAATTGACGTTCAGGTAGTTAAGGATACCAATACGGCACTTGACCTATATCGCACTGGTAAGCTTGACGATGCCAATTTAACCGGCCAGCTCGCTGCCCAACAAAAGGGCAAGACTGGCTATGTTGCCACTAAACGGGCCCGGACTTACTTCCTTGAATTAAATGAAAATAAGGTCCCGGCATTCAAGAATACCAAGATTCGCCAGGCCATCTCCATGGCGATCAATCGCGACTCTTTTGTTAAAAATGTGTTAGCCGACGGTTCTATTGTCGCCCGTGACATTACCCCGGCTGATCTCAGCCAGCTGCCGGACAGCAGCACCGATTATGCGACAGCGGTCGCCAAGAACACGAAGGCCATCACGACTTACAATAAGAAGAAAGCTCAAACATTGTGGGCAGAAGGCCTGAAAGAAGTTGGCACCAAAACAGTTGATGTTGAGCTGCTAGGTGATGATGTTGATGCAGTCAAGGCAACTCAAGAATATCTTCAAGGTGCTTTGCAAGAGAATTTGCCAGGCCTCAAAATCAGTATCGCCAGTGTGCCAGCTAAGAACCGTCAGCAGCGCGCTGCCACCCACGATTTTGACATGGTCCTCAGTACTTGGGGGGCGGATTATCCAGATCCCAACACCTATCTCGATTTGTTCACGAGTAACAGTGAATACAACCATGGCCAGTGGCAAAATGCTGACTATGACAAGCTCATGGCCAAGAGTAACGGTGCGGATGCTAACAAGCCTACTGCCCGCTTCAAGGACATGACTGAAGCTGAACAGTTGCTGGTCAATCAAGCCGGTGCCATCCCGCTGTATCAACTCGTTTCAGCACGCATGGTTAATCCGAAGATCCATGATCTGAAGACGAGTCCGGGCAACAGTTTCAACTTTGTTTACGCCTATCTGAAATAAGCGCTTCACGGCGTTTTGAAGAAACAATCTAGGCTAAAAAAAATCCTTTGCCGTGCCAAACCCCGCAATCTCCGGCCAGCTGGGGCTTGCGACGCGAAGCTAAAGCGGAGACGGCGCTTCGAGCCCGCAAAACCTGCGGTCTCGAAGTCGCCTAACAACATCAGCTCCAAGCCCGGTCGCTGTGTTGTTTTCACGGCTGAGCCCCATCTGGCCTACGATTGCTCCGCCTTGGCACTGAGATCTTAAATCCCGACAGTTATCTATGAGAAAACGAAAGACGCCCGATTTTCCCTGCAAATGGAAAAATCGGGCGTCTTTATTTTTCAAAGCTGTGAATGATGTCCTCACCCTGTTGCCATTAATAAGCATTATCAGCATCAATCACTGGCGGCTCAATCGGTACCATTGTCCGCTGATGTTGACGATACGTGGCGATTTCTTTTACCCCGTGACGTTTAAGCATCGCTAGCGCATCAGCAAAGTTTGCCTCGTATTGCGGTCCTTCATGCGCATCACTGCCAATAGTAAACAAGTGACCACCCGCTGCTTGATACCAAGCAATCGCCTGATCATACAGTGGTGCATTGCCCCAGCGATACATTGACTTCGTATTCAACTCCAACGCCAAGTCATTTTCGACGGCAATGGTAAAAATTTGATCCAACAACGGCTTGCCCCAAGCTTCTAGCTGGTCCGGTGTGATGTCAAATCGGCGCAAGGCATAGTCAAAGTGTGCCAAGACGTCGGCATCATGAAATCGTTTGAGGCCAGCGAGCATCCGTTCAAAGTAATCTTCAAGCTGCTGTTTAGCTGGCATGGTGATCAATTGCTCATCCAGATAATCGTAATGACCATCATGATGAAAACTCAAAAGTGTCAAATCAAAGTCATGGTTGTCCAAGTACTGTCGGAATCGAGCATCGGCAGGAGCAAAATAGCCGGCTTCGATTCCAAGCAAGAATTCGTTCGGAAATTTTTCGGCCAGAGCCGCCTGCGTTGCCTTCATCCTAGCATAATCAGGCAGATTATCCCGGCCGCCATCATCAGGATTATCAAACTCTAAATGTTCTGTTGTCACGACAGGCGCCTTTGTCTGCGTTAAGTAATCACGGAGTTGGGCTTCGGAATCAAATGAATACAAGGTATGCATGTGCTGATCATAAATTGTCACGAATGAGTTCCTCCTTCTAGTGGGGTCAGTGTCCTTTACCCTACTGACAACCAATGATAGTTAGGGTTTCGAACCATGGCTTCTTATAACATAAGCATATCATAGACTGAACTTGCAATCGAAAATAGATGGCATCGCGTGAATCGACCGAGTTGCTGTGTTTGTGAACATGTTTTATGAAACAAATCAAAAACGACCTGTGTTATCCCCTAAAAATGAGGATGACACAGGTCGTTGTTTCTAACAATTTAACTGGAAATCATGCAAACTTAGAAATCGGCCCATCTGCATGTTGCGCTTGCAACGCATCAAACGCTTGCGGGGATAATTTGCCGAGATCAACAAGCTTGGTTTCAATTTGATCTAACACACTGGCACGGTCAGCTGCTGAGTGCATAAAGTCATAACGATCACGATCAATTGTAATCATGGACGAGCGCGTATACCCCTTCGCCCAATCACGATAAGCTGTGTTGACCCGCCGATAGTAATCGACCAACTCCGGCTTTTCGCGAATATCTTCCATATCGCGACCACGACTTTGAATTTCGTCAATTTCGTGATCTGGATCAATTTTCAGATAAACTGCTAGATCAGGAAAACCGTTCCAAGGACTGCCATTGACATTACTTTGCATCTCTTGAGACAGTGTCACATAAACATTGAAATCAACATCATCGATTTCACCGTGTTTATGCAACTGCGAGGCCATCACGAAGTCTGATTCAAGCGAAGAATCCATGATCGCGTTTTCTTGGGTCACAGCCTTCTTCAATTGCTGGTAACGGAACGTGAGAAATGCAATCTGCAACATCGCGCCGGTTCGCTTACGACTCTCAACGCCTGCACCATAAAATTTTTGCAGCATATTGGCGATCATGCCATTACCTTCAACATCTTCATAATATGCCGGTGCCTGCATATCTTCTGACAAAACTTTTGTCAGCGACGTTTTTCCTGCACCAATACTGCCTAAAATGTAGATCACAGTTCTCGCTCCTCAATTATGTTTATTATGTTGCGCCAACAACAAACATTACCACAAACACAGCTAAAGCACCACTTAGATCGTTTTTAGACCCAGCTGCTTGCGGCCCCGATTGAACCATGGGCTAACCGTGAAGGCCAAAATATCATTAATGACGTAAATGCTGGCATTAATCGCCATCGCTAAACTGGCATCCCCTTGCGCAAAAGTAATGGCCCATAAAACGAGCTGAGCCACGCCACTGAACAACCACCAGAAGTACTGATTGTTGTATCGCAGGAAGCAAACAATCCCACCAGTCAATGAAATCGCAAAAGCCATACCATCAAAAATTGGCCGCGGATCATTGGTAAACTGGCCGATCAAATAGGCGCTCACCGCCCACACAATCAACGTAAAGCCAATTGACAGCATCCATTTCTGGGCATTGAATGTCTTCAAGTTGTTCTTAGTATCATCATTCCAAGTCCGAACGCTAATCAAAACTGGCAAATCAAGTGTCACCACATAGGCTAGCTGTTCAAACATTGATAGATAATTGCGGGCGATAAAGCCGACATAGATAAAACATGCGGCACTCAAAAGACCTAACCACCCATTGACTGCTTTAGTGGCATTAATGGCCAAGACGCAAAGCACACCCAAAGTTGTCCCAATAAAAGTAATGATAGTCACGGGCGTTATCTTAGCATCTACAAGGGTCATCAACTGACACCCAAAAGCAAACCAGAACAAATAATAGTTCTGCTGCGGCCACCCCTTCAACTGATGCATCAACCAACTAAAATAATTCCCAGATGTTTGCACAAACAAGACTCCCTTAAGCTTTCGTTTTCGTTGCACTGACAACGACTATGCTCTATTATGCAACAAATTTTTTTAAATGTAAGTCTTGAATATACAATATATTGGTGTTAGCGAGTATGCTCACCACTACATGTGCCATTTTAGGTGAACCGCTTACACAACGCTAATCACAGCAAAAATAGCATGGGATCAGCAGAAATGATGCTTTTGGGGCATTAGCAAAGTCGCTTCTTAGAAAATCTAACGTGCCCAAAATGGCAGTCATACACCAGTTACATTGCGTGAAGCCCGATATAAACGATCAAGCAACTTCTGATCGTGTAATTCGGGCCGCTGATTCCAAGCCCATAATGCTGGGTAACCTCGCAAACCACGCCATGCATGTGGTGCATAAATCACGCCGCCTTGCGCATTGGGGTCGGTTGCCGCATACAGTGCTGGCAATGCCGCCTGATCTGGCGATTGCCGGAGAAACGGCAGCAAGCAAAAACTCAACGCACCCATTCGCATCAACCACGCAGTTTTCCTTGAGCTGATTGTTTTCAAACTCGTTGCGGCTAATCCCGGACTTGAGCCAGTCACGGTCACCGACTGTCCTGCCTCTGTCAATAGCTGATTGAGCTTAACCACCATCATCGCTTGCGCCAGCTTGGTAGTCGTATAAATCGTCCAAGGGCGATAGTCATGGCCATCAAACTGATTAAAGGTCAAATGTGGTCGACCCATGGCGATTGAGGCAACGTTAACCACACGGGCATGATCCGATCGCAATAGTAGCGGCATCAGTTCGATTGTTAAGATAAATCCGGCAAAATAATTCACTGCCCACATCAGCTCGAGACCGTCACGGGTCAAGGTACGTTTAGCGGGCATCATCACACCGGCATTATTGATTAAAATATCCAGCTTAGGAAGCATCCTCAGCAGGCGGTTGGCTAAGTGTTTAGTGGCTGCTTGATCCGCCAGATCAGCGCCCATAAACGTGACATTTTGTTGACCGGTTTGCGCCCTTAACTTGGCTGCAGCAGTGACGCCTTTTGATGCCTGTTTGCCAACGATGATCACCGTCGCCCCGTGCCGCAACAAAGCAGCACTCATTGCAAACCCAACTCCGCTGGTACCACCTGTTACGACCGCATAGCTGCCGTGAAGATCAGGCATATTTTTTTGCGTCCAATGTCGTATCGGTTCCCGCATAGGCCACTACCTCCGTTTCAACAACAACTGCCATTTGACTGCAAGAATTTATGCCTTTTTACGCCGTTTCAACATCACCCGCAGGTTGCCTTGTGCACGCTGAAATTGAAGAAACTGGCGGCGCGTCCGTTCAACCATCTGATAGCGCTTCGGATTCTTTTTATAAAAGTCTTGATGATAGTTCTCGGCTGGCCAAAAAGTCGCAACAGGTTCAATTGCAGTGATGATTGGCCGCAAATAACGCCCAGAAGCAGCCAATTCAGCCTTAGCCGCTTCCGCTATCTGGCGTTGCGTATCGTCTTTGACAAAAATCACAGGACGATATTGACTGCCGCGATCTTGAAATTGCCCCAGTGCATCAGTCGGATCAGTTAACTGAAAATAAAGCGCCACTAATGCGGCGTAGCTCATTTTGCGGGTATCAAAAATAATTTCAACGGCTTCAACATGCCCGGTATAGCCGCCGATCACTTGTTCATAAGTGGGATGTGCGCTATGCCCGCCAGTGTAACCCGAAGTGACTGCGGTGATACCAGGCAAATCGACGAATGGTTCAACCATACACCAGAAACAACCGCCAGCAAAAATAGCCCGCTCCTGAAACGGCATGTCGCGATCAAAATGGGCACTCAAATCTGTCTGCACAGCCCCTACTGGATCACCGGTCTCTGCTCGATAAAAGTCAGCCACATCCGGGGTCAGGTTATCACGCATCGCCAATGGCCGCAAAGATGATTCAAGTTGCGCCCAGCCTTCCGCCACTGGTCGCCCGGCCTCTACCAAATGTTTGGCCTGGCGCAATTGTTCGCGCTCAAATGCACGCGTTCCCGGTGCAAGCATCAAGTTAGTCACCTTAGCTAAAAATACGTCTTGCTCCATGTCACCAGCTCCTTTTAAATGTGCTTATCAAGTTAACGACAATGAATAAGCCTGCCTATTTTTACTAAGTTATCACGGTCACAAAAACGAGGCCAGCCCATATCTTAAGGCAAGTATACGCGCGAACGGCAAATTTCGATAGCGCACAACCTTTTTGTCCTGATGAACCTAACCGAGCCTCCTAACATATAGACAACTGCGCACCTAAAAAAGCATCCATAGCCGTCTTGCCTACAGATGCTTTCCCAATATTTTTATGATAATTCTTCTTTTAATCCCTGATCACGAAACTCAGTGTTGTCCATCCAGTCAACCTTAAATCGCCCGTTGTCATAGGTAACCTTGCTAACACTGGCATTCGTGAGTTCGGTCCGATTTGGCAAATCGCCACCATGCGCTCGTAACCACAGGAGACTGGCCGTGCCATGGCTGACAACCAACACATTGGTCTCATTCGCAGCTTCTGCGGCTGTCACAATTCGGCGCATGGCAAAATCATACCGAGAAACCACTTGTTGCGTATTCTCAGCTTGATTAGTTGCATCAGCTGCGTGTATCCCATCAGGAATCGCTTCCAGCGGCATTTTACCGCTGCGCACAAGAATGTGATAATCCGGAACACCAAAAACCTCCTGTGAAACATCCTTTAACGATCGTCCTTCAAAAACGCCATCATTTTCTTCACGCAGTCCTTTGTCGGTTTCAATTGCCAGCTTTACCTGCATGCCCAGTAAAATTTGTTGCGCAGTTTCCTGTGCTCGAAGCAGATCACTGGCAACGACTCGGTCGATCATCAAACCGCTTGCCCGCAACCCGCGGCCCAAAGCCAATGCCTGTTTACGGCCACGCGCATTGAGTTGCGAATTGGTGATACCTTGAATTAACTGGCTGACATTACCGGCTGTTTCCCCATGACGAACAATATAGAAATGAATCACGAGCTCCTCCTGTGTTTCCGTTTAAACTGCAACTGACGCTAACACCCAGCTTGGGGCATCTCCACAAATATCACGCCCTGAAATAGCCAAGACTGACAATGATTATTTACCGAAAATTTCCTCTTTCAAACGCAATCCGGTTGGTGTCGTTGCTAAGCCGCCTTCGCCTGTTTCCCGTAAGGTCGCTGGTAATTGCATCCCGACACGATTCACAGCCTCAATCACTTCATCAGCCGGAATAACACTGATGCAACCAGCCAACGCCATGTCAGCAGAAATCATCGCCTGACTGGCGCCCAGCGCGTTGCGTTTTACACACGGCACCTCAACTAACCCAGCGACTGGATCACAGACTAACCCGAGCATGTTCTGTAAGGTAATGGCAACTGCAGTCGCTGCTTGCTCCACCGTACCGCCATTAGCCGTTACCAACGCAGCTGCCGCCATTGCACTCGCAGAACCGACTTCCTCTTGGCAGCCGCCTTCTGCACCAGCAATTCCCGCATTATTGGCAATCACTAGGCCAAACGCACCAGCGGTAAAAAGAAAATCCAACTGTTGATCATGACTTAGATGCAACCGATCACGCATAGCAAGCAGAACACCAGCTAAAACGCCAGCTGATCCTGCAGTGGGTGTGGCACAAATCAAGCCCATTTTGGCATTAACCTCGTTAACAGCAACCGCATTGCGAACAGCCTCCATGATCGGCTTGCCGCTCATGAACTGACCACTGGTGACATAGGCGTCTAATTTCTTCGCCTCGCCGCCAGTCAAACCGGTAACACTTTTGACGCCGGCGATGCCTTCTTTGACGGATCGTTCCATCACTTCCAGATTACGGCTCATAAGATGGCGAACTTGTGCCTCCGTCCGTGTCGAGTTTTCAACCTCGGTATGCACCATTAACGCAGCAACAGATGGAAACGCGTGACTTTGCTCAATCAATTCTTTGACGGTATAAAACATAGGCGACTCCTTTATCAAAACATCAGGGACAACAATTAAAAACGACTGTCATTCGAAGTAAGTGACATTCACCATATGCGGCAATTGTTTCAACTTAGCCAAAATATCATCTTGATAGTCGTCTGTTTCAATAATCATGATCGCCTGCTCGCCTTTTGATTCGCGAGTCACAGTCATGGTACCGATGTTAATACCAGCATCGGAAAAGATTTTCGTCACCTGCGCGATCATCCCGGGAACGTCTTCATGAATTGTAATATAAGTTGGCTGCCCCATACTCAGAGAAATCTTAAAGCCATTGATTTCAGTAATCTGAATATTACCGCCGCCAATCGATACCCCAGTCACGGCTAGCCGGTGGTCGCCTTTTTGCAGCACGATATGCGCTGTGTTTGGATGATCAACTTTGTCGCTTTTCGGTACAAAGCTAACCTTAATGCCTTGATCATAGGCAAGCTTCATTGATTCAGGTAGATGCGGATCATCCGGCGCCATGCCTAATAATCCTGCGACCAAAGCCACATCTGTCCCGTGGCCTCGGTAAGTCTTGGCAAACGATTCATACAAGTAAATCGTGATCGTTTCTGGTGCTTCACCAAAAATATCGCGAACCACTTTTCCAATTCGGGCGGCACCTGCTGTATGGGAACTACTTGGGCCGACCATCACTGGACCGATAATATCAAACACACTATGAAATCGTACATCTGGCATGGCTTTTCTCCTTTAACATGATGCAGTTTGCTAGCTAATCCAAGTGGTGAACTAGGCAAAATAGGCGTTCGCCAAAACTTTACCAACACGCGCAGGCGAGCAACACCACAGTGTGATTCTACCACCCTAAACATGGCGGCGGACAGGTTTCGCTGAATTCTCGCGGCATTCTCATACAAAGCATTCAAAATGATCCATTTGCAGGCGATCACCCCGACATTAGACGTTTTGAACCAACTGATCAAACATTGGTTTAAGGGCGACAACCCGCTGTTGTATGTCCTGCCAAAGCCGCACGGGATCTGCCCAAATCGGATCATCTGCCAAATAAACTTTTCCTAGAAGGAACTCCGCCTTTTTAATCGTCTGAAATCGAGCCCCAACTGTCGCTAAATTGGCTGAAGTCAGTGGTAACATCGCCTTATCTGTATGCTCCCCTGCCACTTGCCATTTTCCCGGTAAGGTTGTTGCCATCGCGGTGATCCCCGTCAATACCCGCGACGCCGGCTTACTTTCACGTAAAACTGACAGCCACAAGAAGAGCCGATCATCCCAAAAGCCCAGCGCCAGATGCGGCACCATTTTGTAACCGCGTGAACTGGTTGAAAACGCGACCCATGTATTCGGCGGCGGATTGCGATAGCGACGTTGATGCTTCGCAATGTGCGAATAGATCGCCTGCTGATCTGTTTGCAGCAGCGGCACAATCACCGTGGCGGCCTCAGCAAACTTGGGATCCAATTGTTCGCGAATCAGATGCATTCGTGTCGCCAGCGTTGTCGCCTTAAAAACGGCGAAATCTTCAAGTGTAAACAGAACCACAACCTCTTTTCCAAGATAAGAACATGTTACAATGAGGGCATATGAATGCGTTTAAAAGGAGGCACCATTAATGTCAGACGATAATATGCAGGAACATCTGAACAGTGCGATTTACGGTCCCCCGCAGACCAAACCCGATGAACGTCGAGCCTATATGGGCTCTTTGCGAGAACGTGTTGCTCTACAGGTCACCAATCAAGCATTGGCCGACCCTAAACGACAAGCGCAAGTGCAACCTTTACTCAAAGACTTTCACGCTCATGGTTATAAAGCGTTGCTAAACGGGAAGCTCGATAATGCCATCACAGGCCCCTATATGAAAATGCTCACGGATGCGAATGTGCCATTCACGCTGGTGGCTAATGAAACCGCGCAAACAGCCGAAAAGGCCGCTGGATTGCTGATTGTTGCCGACACGGCGATTAATCAATCGAATGTTGATCTGCCACCACTTGAGCAAGATTCTGAAAAGCCGAAAAAACGTGGCTTTGATTTTTTTAAAAAGTTATAACCAACATCTGCCGAACATGACGGCAGATGTTTTATTTTTCGCTAAACAGATACGTGAGTAAAGCAGGTGCAATTGAATGCGCCGCGCCCATATCTGGTTGTTGTGGCAACATTAAGTCGGGAATCGGATCGACACTGATGATGATAGCTTGGCCTTCATGCTCAGCAGCATAGGCGTCATAAAGATTATCAATCACGATATCAACGGCGGCAATCGGCAATTCAAGCGCATCAGCAGCGGCAACCGCAAGTTGGTTGTAGCTTGGATCGATTTCGGTTGTAACATCATAAATATCGCCACCTGTTTGCGGATGCGCCGCAGACGCAAGGAAAATCTGCTGACCGCGCCGCAAGACAGTATTCATCGTAACCGATTGTAACTTCAACTGCCGATTTGCTGTTTCGTCAAGTTTGAGCTGCCGTGCATTCGGCCGCTTACCATTTTTCAACGCAATCAATTCTTTGATTGATTTACGACCATCGCCAACCACATTGGCAGCGGCATTTTCCAACACACTTACCACACGGCGACCTATAACAGTAAAATGATACGTTGTTCCCCGCCCCATCATCTCGACCAATACGCCGTGATCTTGGTTAGCAGCGTGAAAGGCTTGGGCGAATTGTTTGGCAGTTGGCGGCACCGCAAATTGCTCAACAGCAAGCCCATGACTACGCTGTTCAGGTTTCACGACGATACTTTTACGGGCAAAGCTTTGCTCAAAAGCAGCTTTAGCTTCAGGCCAACGTGTGAACTTGGCGCCTCTGGCAACAGGTAACCCAGCCGCCGCTAACACCTTTTTGGCAGCATGGCGATGTTCTGCTACCACCATGGCACTAGCAGGTGTGCGGCTAGTCAACGCACCGTCAATCAACACATGGCGCTGAGTATCACTGGCAATCTGCAGAATGTTCTGTTCCCGATCCAGCAAGGTCCACTGATACCCGCCATCAATCACTGCCTGAAGCAAGGCTTGACTGTTGCCTGACAAGTTACTGAAGCCCGGTAAATCTTCTTCCATTGACAAATCTGCGTGGGCTTGCGTTGCTAACGGTGTTTGAGCTGCTGAAATATCATGATAAGCCGCCGCCACCTGACCCGCAATCGTCGTTTCTGGCTTCAGGACTCGGCTTTGCATCAACTCAAAAGCTTGTTTGCGTTGCGGTGTGAGGCCGACCTGATTCAGCCAGACCGCCATGGCATCAATCGGTGCTGTCAAACTCGCGACTGGTGCCGTGGGATCGCCAGCAGCAATCTTCTGTGCTTCTGCCAAACTATGCCGACGCACCTCAGCCGCCGCGGGCAATGGAATCGCTGGTTGACTCAAAGCAAACCAGCAACTGTCGATTAAAAAGTTCAACATTTGTTCCGTAACACCGCTCGCCGCATAAGGATCAAGTTCCACTGCAACATCCAAAGCCAATGTTCGCGCTAAGTGATCAGGGTCACTGACCTTTTGAACCAGTTGTCGTTCTTGATCCGGCGCAGGCCAAAATGCCCGGCCGTTTTTGGCCGGTGAAGCGGCAAAGAGATAAGTCAGTAACGGCAATTGTGTGATCAACCCATCAGCGACCAAATCATAAATTTGATTCCGGTACGTCACATAATCAGGGCCATTCCCTTGAAAATTTTCCGCCGTATAAAGCCGCTCAAACAACACTTCCGGCAAAACAATGCGAATGCGCTGATTATTTTCCAATCCGGCGGTGAAAACCGGCAGCTTGCCGTTTTCTGGCAGCGCTGCCCAGACGCGGCTGAGTCCCGCACGCAAATACGCCACAACTTCGCTGGGATCGTCTAAAAGCGGTGTCGTCAACTGTAACATTGTAGCCGACACCTGCTGCACCAACGCATGCCGACTCGCATTCGCCCACACTGGCAGCTGCTCGCCTTCCGCCAACACCGGCTTCACCGTCCGAATCACCCCAATCCGAGTGTCGTCCCGTAAGCCAAACAAGTTATTTTTCTGGATCAGTTGCCAATAATGATTCAACATGTGTCATTCCTTTATTTGATGATCTAGAATTAGATTAACACGCAGACAACAAGAGCGCGAGCCGGCGCGATCAGAAACCGGAGCGTAAGCATCCCCGTGCAACAACAACCGCCTATTTTCAAGTCACATCTCTATGCTAAACTAAGTCAATCATCTTAAAAGTACTTCCTATAGTTAACGTCTATTTTTAAACTGCCACACACACAAGGAGGGTTCGCCTTGCAACAACCGCTTGCCTACCGCATGCGTCCACAAAATTTAGATGAAGTTGTCGGTCAACAAGACCTTGTTGGCCCAGATCGCATCATTCGTCGCATGGTCAGCGCCCATCGATTAAGCTCGATGATCCTCTATGGCCCGCCCGGTACCGGTAAAACCAGTATTGCCAGTGCCATTGCTGGCAGCACCAAGTATGCCTTCCGTATTTTAAATGCCGCTACCGACACTAAAAAGGATCTTCAAATCGTGGCTGAAGAGGCCAAAATGAGCGGGACCGTCATCTTGCTGCTAGACGAAATTCATCGGCTGGATAAAACCAAGCAAGACTTTTTACTGCCATTGTTGGAAAGTGGCCGCATCGTTTTAATTGGGGCAACCACCGAAAACCCTTATATGAACATTCAGCCAGCCATTCGCAGCCGAACTCAAATCTTTCAGGTTAAGCCACTGACGCCAGATGATATTGCAAGCGCCATCAACCGGGCTTTAGCTGATCACAAACGCGGACTTGGTGACTATCAGGTTGACTTACAGCCTGACGCACTTGATTATCTCACCCATGCAACCAATGGCGATTTACGATCAGCGTTGAACGGGCTTGAATTAGCGGTATTATCAACCCCAGCAAGCGATGACGGCACGATCACAATTGATCTAACTACCATTCAGCAAAGTCTGCAAAAGCCCGCTTTGGCTGGCGATACAAACGGCGACGCGCATTACGACATTATTTCGGCCTTTCAAAAATCCATTCGCGGCTCCGATGCTGATGCAGCTTTACATTACCTCGCTCGGCTAATCGCCATTGGTGACCTCAACAGCATCACCCGCCGACTGCTGGTCATTGCCTATGAAGACATTGGCCTTGCCAATCCAGCCACTGCTAGTCGCACCTTGACCGCCATTCAAAGTGCTGAACGTCTCGGATTGCCGGAAGGTCGCATTCCACTGGCTGATGCTGTCATTGATCTTTGCCTCGCACCTAAAAGCAACTCCGGTATCAAGGCTATTGACGAAGCTCTCGCCGATGTTGAAAACGGCAATGCCGGCCAAATCCCAGATGATTTACGCGATGCCCATTATCGCGGTGCCAAACAACTAGGCCATGGTATCGACTACAAACTGCCGCATAACTATCCCAACGGCTGGGTTGCACAGCAATATCTGCCTGACAACCTTAAAAATAAACACTACTATCAGCCTAAGGCCACCGGCAGATACGAAGCGGCACTGGCTCAGCGACTACAACAACTTAAAGACTGGCAGCGTGATGCGCAAAAGTCTAAGAAAAGGTAACGTAAGCGTTTACGCTTGCAACTACTTGCCTTCCCGTGCTACTATAACTATGAAAGTTCTAAGGTGTTCGCGCTTCCTTAACTATCAGTTGACCGAACAGTATCGAGACCTTGGGACCGGAAGAGTCTTGGACGGTGCTGCTATTTCACTTAGCGGCTAATGTCTCTGGCGTCTGGGCCCACATAGCTAGTAGCGGGTTTCAACGATCCGGGAAGAAAACGGCACCAATTAGCCTTTCACAAAAACCAAACCTGTTTTTGGCCGGCCCAGTGCCGGCTTTTTTTGTGGAAGCGTGAGCCAGCCCGGTTAGAAACCGGAGCATAAATGGCCTTGGGCGTGATGGCTGCTCTTTCGCCAGCGCGTCCAAGGTCCTTACATGTAGACTTCTGCGACTGCGAACGCGTTATAGAAAGCTAGCCCAGTGTCAGTTATAGCCTTCCGCAAAAAAATAGCCTCAAGCGTGAGCTAGCCCGGTTAGAAACCGGAGCATAAGTGGCCTCAGCCATAAATGGCTGGGTTTTGCCATTTATGGCTGACGTCCTTATGTGCAGGTTTCTGGGCTGGCGAACGCGTTATAGCGAAGCGTGAGCAGGAGCGCCTAGGAGTCGGAATGTAAGTGGCCCTGGGCGTGATGGCTGCTCTTTGGCCAGCGCGTCCAAGGCCCTTACAGGTAGACCGAACCCGTTAATGTTAAGTGGGAACACGAGCGTCTAAAAGTCACTCAATTTTCAGAAAAATCCCCCCGCCATTCCCTGCCAGCTATGGCATAATAAAGAAAACAGATAGGAGGACTCTCGTGACTCTCTTGTTAATGGGCATTTACGCCGTAGTAACGTTTGCCTTAGCAGCCTATACATGGTCGCATCGTGAACAAAACTTTTTGATTATTAAGAAACCAACACCGGGATTAACCCGTTTTCTTAAACTATTTGCTTGCCTGTTTGTCCTTGTTGGCATTGCTGCTATCATTGGTGGTCTTTTCTTTCCGCTCTGGGCAAATCTCGTGATTTTGGTCGTTGGTGCCTTCTTAGCCATGATTTTCGTGCTAATTAGTCTGACCCAAATGAAGTTGTGAAACGCTTTTCATTTAATTCCATGATTAAATCAAGTACAATGAAGGTAGAGGTGATGAGGAATGTTACAACAATATCAACATATTTTGGTTGCGATCGATGGCTCATACGAAGCTGAGTTGGCATTCAAGAAAGCGGTTGCCGTTGCAAAACGGAATGACGCAGAATTGATTCTCATTCATATTGTCGACACCCGCGCGTTCCAGAACGTTTCCAGTTTTGACTCAGCGATGGTTGAACAAGTCACAGAAAACGCGAAGAGTACCATGGAAGGCTATGTGGATCAAGCCAAGAAGGCAGGATTGGACAAGGTCAGTTTCAGTATTGAGTATGGCGCTCCGAAGACGATCATCGCCCGTGATATCCCAAAGGCTAAGAATATCGACCTTATTATGATCGGCGCCACCGGTTTGAACGCTGTTGAACGCTTACTGATTGGGTCCGTCACTGAATATGTGACACGAAACGCACTTTGCGATGTCTTGGTTGTCCGGACCGATTTGGCCAACAAACCGGCACTGGCAAGCACTAAAAAGCCAACTGACAACAGTGATAAATAATCATTATAATTTTAATATTCAAGTAAGATAGGTCATTAAAACCTGCTTAAAAAATAAAAAAATACCTGAGACATCTGGCTCTTAAATCAGCCGATGTTTTCAGGTATTTTTTTCGTCATAGACGGCAGCATCTATGAGGATTTTTCAAGCTGTCTCAATATTTGGTTTTTGCGAGACCATTTCTGCGACTAAGCTCGTTTCCAAAGGCGTTGAGCCTGTCACTCGGGCAAATGCGATCGCAATTTGATAACTTTTAGAGGCATCGGGGTCACCCAAAAGCTTGAGCGCCCTTGCTTGTAATGCAAACAATTCATCTAGAAGGAAAAGTTTATCGTGCTTGACTGCCTCTCGAACACCCAGATCAGTGTATTTGAGGACGGCCTTAAAGTCACTGAGTTCATAATAAATTCGGGCAATGTGCCAATAAATTGTCAACTCAACATCCAGATATTTACTGTCAGACAGTGGCACGTGTTTCAACATGCGTAACGCTTGATCAATATAGACTCGAGATCGGTCAAACGTATGCTTGGCAGCATAGGCCAATCCTAACCCCAGCGTTGCTAGAATACCAAAAAGGTCACGTTCGGAGTTAACTAACGGGCTCAGGACTCGGCCAAAGAAATAAATCGCCTCATCCGGTGCATTGTTTTTGAATAGTTCGATAATTCCTTGATAATAATAGTAGCGCTTTTGGTCATCATCATTCTTGATCTTATCCAACCGAATCTTACTCAAATTCTCCGCAGCAAGTGCATATTGGTGGTGCTGAATCTGAAAATCAATACCGGTCAACAGTTGCTGAACCCGATCATGATGCTCGACAACAATGTCATCCAGCTGAATTCCTAAACGACCAATTAATCGCATCAAAATATTCATGCTTGGCACTTTATTACGCTTCTCAATCAAGCTAATTGTAGCTTGCGTGCAAATATTTGCCGCCAGCTCGGCCTGCGATAGACCCTTCAACTTGCGATAATAACGGACCTTATCCCCCAAGATCCGCAGTGTTTGCTGCTCCTTTCGCATACTTATCACTCCCCAGTGTTTCAGTTAAGTGCATCAACATAGAATTTTGGCAAGGCTTAACCCTTAACCTAGAGTCAATTATACGGATAAGTGGTTTTAAAAGCTAATAATAACAACTGATATTTATTCAATTTTTAAAAAATATCTTTTTAGATTTTGATCTTTTGTATCTAAAAGCCACGAGATATAAATTTTATAATATAAACGCAAAATAAAAATGCTTATTGATTATAAGAATTTTTATCATCAACTATTCCCATAATATCGGTTAGTTTCTTAATCCGTTGATCTGCTGCTTGCTGATTTTGAGTGAACCGGGGATCACGTAGCGGGACTGCTAAAGTATATAGACCAGCAGCTTTTGCGGCGGCAATACCAAGCGTTGAATCTTCCACCGCGATCGCTTCCTCAGCAGCCACGTCCAGCACCTGCAGCGCTGCCAAGTAGACATCAGGTGCCGGTTTAGTGCGTGTGAAGTCGGCGCCGCTAAGCAATTGATCAAAATACTGACGCAAGCCTGTCTCTGTACACATCTTTTCGATGAAGGTCAGATCTGAGGCTGATGCAATGGCGGTTTTGATATCATGCTGCTTCAACCATTGTAAAGTTGGCCGTGCACCCGGCATTACAATCTTTGCATACGGAATCGGATGGGCCTGTTTGTAGGCCACATAACCTGCTTGAAGTTGCAGAGCATCTTTCGAAGGCGCAATGATGCGCCAAACATCGGCCATATTGCGCCCTAATAACCCAGCCAACTTGCGATCATCGGCTTCAATCCCCACCTGACGTAAATAGGCCAGTCGATTTTCTAAGGCACACGGCTCTGAGTCGACAATCACGCCATCCATATCAAAAATAATAGCCTTAATCAAAGCCGTGCTCCCTTCTATTGACCATCTGGACTAAAAAAGATCCACAATTTGCTGAATATAATCGGCAATCGGCTGTGGCAAATCAGCTCGCAGGGCCAATGCTTGCAACAATCGATTGCGGTTGTACCACCGAACCCAAAAACTGTAGGATTCTTGCGGACGAACATTCACCAAGGCGTGCTGCCAATTCTTGAGACACATCAATAAGGTTTCACTGTAAAACTTATTGACGTTGGTCAGGCTGCTCAGATACAAAGCCATGCGATGATCTTCCCCAAAAACAAGCGGTGTTTCGACGCGCCGCCAAGCTTCCACAACTGCGGCCATGAGCAAAACTTTCTCAGCTCGCGGTAAGACCCCAACTTGACTCAATTCTTCCAGCATGTTGCCAATATGTGTATAGGCATGTGCCCAGCCCTTTTTCTCAACATAACCACGGCCATCTTTTTCTAACAGAATATAAACGGCGATATTCTGAACAGTCGCCAAATAATCGGCTTTAGTCAACACGTGGTAACGATTCTGATCAGCATAGATCATGCCGCTTAGAATCATCAACGAAAAACTGCGCAAAAAGATACCATTGTTTTGCGGTTCAAAAATATGATTGAACAAAATATCCGGTGCTTGCAGCCGCTTGAAAAGCGTTTTAATTTGCTCATTGGTGAAGGCCTCCGCCTGAAACAAATCATTGAACAGGAAGAAAACGCCTTTATCCCGAACTGCAGGGTTGGTACTTGCCAAATGTGCTACCAAAAAGTCAATCTCATCATCAGTCACGCTGGGATCACTTGTTTGCTTGATCCTCTTCTGGATAGCTCTGATTTTGACAATGGCCGTCTTGTCGTCTCTAGGTATTTTAATCGGGGTAGCAGGTTCAACTGCCACGCTTTCAATCACTTTGCCCAACATATTCGGTAATGCTGTAAAAATTTCGCCTTTATTCAGCAAATCGCGTAGTTGTTGTACCGTTCGCTGAATCGTATCAAGTTGCGTCAAAATGGACCTCCTGTAAATACGTGATTGTCGTCAGAAACTAACCGCACTTTTTGCAATGTTCAACTGGCAAACGGCTTCACAACCGGCGTGCGTCGCCAACTTATAAAAGGATGGGTCGGGCTATTTTCTGAGTCGGGTGCGCCAATACCCAGCCAAAATCGGTTTGCAAAACGCGCTTAGTCACGCGCATTCCCGGTTGATTCATAATGGTGAAAGGATAGTTGTGGGCTAGGGCCTGCATCATGTATTGATTGACCAGACTTTCGCCCATTCGGCCATTAAGAAAAATTCGATAACCAGGATAACGGGTCAACACCGCATCAAGCATGGTGGTGATTCGTGCATCGCGTAACTGCTTAATCGTAATGGCCATCGCAACTCGCTCACGAAAATTACCGAGAAAAGCTCGCTTTTCGTCTGGTTTAATCGTTGGAATCCCCAGCGCCATTGTCTTGATAAAATGTTCAAGATCCTCAGCCATGGTACACCTCCTCGCGATCATGGCACACGCAATAGCATGCAAAAAATTGAGATTCAGTTTGCAAATCAGTAATTTAATTGTAGCACCCATGACGTGTGATCGCTATCAGGCTCACGACTTGTTTTGTGGGTTCATAGCTTTTATCCTGACGCTTCTTGCAATTTGGCCAAATTAACAAGCCCCTTATTCTAGCGATTTCAATACCGCTTATTTCGATACAAACTGGCAATCTTCTTTACATAGGCCTCTGGTGCCTTTTCAATGCCTTCGTGACGATCACGATAATGCCAAATCTGCCCGATACTGATACCGGTCTGCTGAGCTATTTTTGACAATGCCGTTGATTGCAAAACCTTTCTTGCTTTATCATAGTTATCCATTTGCGGCCTCCTAAATTAGTGTGTTTTTGTTGCCGCTTCTATCATAAAGTAAAAAGTTAGGCTTGCCTAATATTTTTATGTCGAATAAAAAAAGCTGGCTAAACGTCTATCCACAACCTCCAGATTGCAGATAACAATTTAGCCAGCTTTTCTTCAAAAATCGACATTAAAATAAGAACTCGATTTCAGCCTACAGACCCATCCATTTCCATACCAATCAAACGATTCAATTCAACCGCATATTCCATCGGCAGTTCTTTAGTAAATGGCTCAACAAAGCCCATGATAATCATTTCAGTGGCCTTGGCTTCAGAAATACCGCGGCTCATCAAGTAGTACAACTGTTCTTCGGAAACCTTTGATACCTTCGCTTCATGTTCCATTGACACTGTGGCATTATGGATTTCATTATAAGGAATTGTATCACTTGAACTTTTTTCATCCATCAAGATCGTGTCACATTCTACGTGGCAAAAGGCATTGTCTGCCTTTTTAGTGAAGCGAACTGTGCCGCGATAATCAACCGCGCCGCCATCTTTGGCAATCGACTTGGAGACAATCGAACTGCTGGTATTTGGCGCATTATGAATCATTCGTGCGCCATTATCCTGATCAACGCCTTCACCTGCGACCGCGATACTTAACATCGTACCGTGCGCGCCTTTACCGTCAAGATACACGCTAGGATACTTCATCGTAGTTTTACTGCCAAGGTTGCCGTCAACCCACTCCATAGTGGCGTTGTCGAGTGCCTGTGCGCGTTTGGTTTCAAGTGAGAAGACATTCTTGCTCCAGTTCTGAATCGTCGTATAGCGGCAGTAAGCGTCATTTTTGACGAAAACTTCAACAACCGCCGCGTGCAAACTGTCGCTGGAATAGTTAGGAGCCGTACATCCTTCCACGTAGTTAACATGCGCGCCAGGCTCAACGATGATCAGCGTCCGCTCGAATTGACCAGTGTTCTCGGCATTAATTCGGAAGTAACTTTGAATTGGCACATCTGTCTGCACGCCTTTAGGCACATAGATAAAACTGCCGCCAGACCACACAGCACCGTTCAAAGCAGCAAATTTATTGTCGCTAGGTTTAACCAGCTTGCCAAAATAATCATGCACGAGTTCCGGATACTCTTTCAAGGCTGAGTCCATGTCCATGAAAATAATGCCGAGTTTTTCGAATTCATCCCGCATGTTATGGTAAACCACTTCAGACTCGTATTGAGCGCTGGCGCCGGCCAAATATTTACGTTCAGCCTGCGGAACGCCTAACCGATCAAACGTATTTTTAATGGCGTCAGGCACGTCATCCCAGTCGCGATAGGTTCGATCCGTCGCCTTTTGAAAATAAAGCATGTTGTCCAAGTCAAGATCGGAAAGATCCGGGCCAAAATTCGGCATTGCCAGCCTTTTGTACGTTGCATAAGCACGCAGCCGATAATCGAGCATCCAGTCAGGCTCATGCTTCTCCGCAGAAATAGCGCGAACCGTTTCCTCGGTTAAGCCCCGACCTGTAGAATACACCGGCTTGATATCATCCTTAAAATCTGCTGGATTGTCTTCTGGCAAAAAGTCGATATCTGCCGCGACAGTTTCATTGTTTTTAGTGTTTTTTGTCTCAGTCATGGTCTTCACCTTTCTGCGTCAAAACTTGCGCCGCTGCTTTCCATGCCAAAGTGGCACATTTGATCCGTGCAGGAAATTGGTGGACGCCCTTTAAAACCGCTGCATCGCCTAAAATATCAGCGTTTGGCACATCCCCGTTAATGATCAAATCAGAAAACGTTTCGACCATTTGTTCAATGTCTGCTGGCGTTTTGCCAATGATCTGTTCCGTCATCAGGCTAGCACTTGCTTGAGAAATCGTACAGCCACTACCAGAGAAGGCCACGTCCGTTACCCGGCCGGCATCCTCTTTGATTTGAAGATGCAAGACATCACCGCAACTTGGATTGCGAACCGTAATTTCATGGTCAAAAGCTGGCAAAACCCCGTGATGTCGCGGGTGTTGTGCTTCATCCAAAATGACCGCCCGATACATCTGGTCCAGCTTAGTCAATGCCATGGAAATACCTCCTTGCCGCCTGAACTGCCTGAATCAATCGTTCAACATCGTCAGCATTGTTGTAAACGCCGAAACTAGCACGAACCGTGGCTGGCACCCCTAGTCGCGCCATCAGCGGTTGTGCACAATGATGCCCCGCACGAACCGCAATTTGCTGCTCATCTAAGAAAGTCGCAAGATCATGCGGGTGAATCCCAGTTAAGTTAAACGACACAGTCGCCAAACTTGCTTGATTACCATACACAGTCACATCTGGAATCGCTGCCAAGCCAGCGCGTAACTGATCTGCCAATTGATGTTCGTTGTCAAATGCTGCTGCATTCACAGACTGATCAAACCACGTTAAAGCAGCGCCTAATCCGATCACGCCAGCAATGTGCGGCGTGCCAGCCTCATACTTAATTGGGCCGTCTGCCCAAGTACTGACATCATCGCGGACTTCTGAAATCATTTCACCGCCAAACTGAATCGGCGGCATGTGCTGCAATAAATCAGCGCGGCCATAGAGGACGCCAATGCCAGTTGGGCCATAAATTTTATGCCCAGAAAATGCATAGAAATCCGCCCCCATAGCTTGAACATCAACGGCCAGATGTGCTACCGCCTGCGCGCCATCAACAACAACAACAGCACCAACTGCATGGGCTTTGGCCGCAATTTTGGCAATCGGTAACGTATCACCTGCAACATTCGTCACTTGCGCCACCGCAACCACCTTCGTCTGAGGCGTGATGGCCGCTAATAAGGCAGCAATATCCACCGTGCCATCCGGCTTTACCGGCGTCACTGTGAACGTAGCCTGCTGGCGTTTGGCTAATTGCTGCCAAGGAATGAAATTACTGTGATGCTCTGCACCTGTCACAACAATTTGTGACCCAGCCGTGACGACTTGCGGCCCATAAGCACTAGCAACCAAGTTCAAGCTATCAGTGGTCCCGCGAGTAAAAATAATCTCGTCAGCACTCGCCGCACCTAAAAAGCCGGCCACTTGTTGGCGTACGTTTTCATAAGCCTCGGTGGTGTCATAAGCCAATTTATACAAGCCACGATGAACATTGGCATTATCATTGACATAGTAATTTTGAATAGCATCTAGTAAAGCTTGCGGTTTCTGAGAAGTCGCCGCCGTATCTAGATAGACCAGTTCGGGATGAGCTTTAAAAAATGGAAATTGTTCACGCATCTTCAGCCACCAGCGTTCGATCAATCGTTGCGAAGAGTTCTTTCTTCAGTCGGACATCATCAATTTCAGCCAAGCCGCCTTCAAGGAAACCGCGAATGACCAACCGTTTCGCTAATGTCGCAGATAAACCACGGCTCATGAGATAGTAAAGCTGATCAGCATTCACACGCGTCACTGAAGCCGCATGTCCTGCGGTGACGTCATTTTCGTCAATTAACAGAATCGGATTGGCATCACCTTCCGCGTGCGGCGACAACATCAAGACCCGATTTTCTTGTTGGGCATCACTGCCACGTGCACCTTTGATAATGTGACCAATCCCATTGAATAATAAATGGGCACTGCCAGTAATGACGCCACGTTGGTTAATATGCCCTACTGTGTGTTGCGCTTCATTGGTTACCGAGGTCGTGTAACTGACATGTTGACTTCCTGCCGCAAGCACACCCACGTTGACGGTTGCCTCGGCATTTTGGCCCAATAAACGGACATCCACCCGGTTAAGGCCGGAGTTTCGCGAAAACCCTGCCAAGGTCCAATTCAATTTAGCATTGGCACCAAGCGTGGCGGTACGGTTTGCAATCACGGTCTCAGCTGTAAAACTGTCATAACTCAGCCAGCTGACTTCGGCATCGGCATCAATAACCAACACAAGCCAAACGCCTAAAACATTGCCGCCGCTCGCCCATTTTTCCTGAATCGTCACTTTAGCGCCTTTGCCGACATGAACATAAAGCAGTCCACCCGCTTGCTTAGGACCAGTCAAGACAATCGGCTCATCACCGCTTACAAAATGGGCCGGAATATCAATCGTGGTCGCGCCTTGGGGGTGTGCAAGTAACCAAGCATCCAATGACGTGACTGGGGTGAACCGTTGAACCTCACTGGAGCCTGCTGCATAGGCAACCGATTGCGGTGCGTGTAGAATCACACGATCTCGGACGGCATCAGGCTGAAGTTTTAAATACCGAGCTAAAGGAAACTTGGGCAAGTTAGGTGCCGGTAAAGTCACTGCTTCAGCCATTTTGATCACCTACTTTAAGGTGTTCGTAGCCAGTCTTCTCCAATTCTTTAGCAAGTTCTGGGCCGCCACTTTCAATAATTCGGCCACCTTTCATCACATGCACAACATCGGGAATGATGTAATCCAATAGCCGTTGATAATGCGTAATAATCATGCTGCCAAAATCTGGTCCACGCAATAAGTTGACCCCCTTGGCAACAATCCGCAGTGCATCAATATCCAAGCCGGAATCAATTTCATCCAACAAACCAAAGTGCGGGTGAATCATCATCAACTGTAGAATTTCATTGCGTTTCTTTTCACCACCGGAAAAGCCTTGGTTCAAATAACGATCCGCCATGGATTCCGGCATTTCGAGGGTCGCCATTGTGTCGTCCAATTGTTTTAAAAAGTCGGTGATGCGAATCTGATCATCTTCTGGCCGGCGTGCATTGATCGCCGCCCGAATAAACTCGGCATTGGTAACACCAGCAATTTCTTGCGGGTACTGCATCCCTAGAAAAAGCCCGGCTCGCGCGCGTTCATCAACTGCCATGTCTAAAATAGACTGACCATCAATTAAGACATCGCCTTGAGTCACTTCATAAGCAGGATTGCCCATGATCGTCTCGGCTAATGTTGATTTTCCTGTCCCGTTCGGACCCATAATGGCATGAATCTCACCAGTCGCTAACTTTAAATTAACGCCGGTCAAAATCTCCGGATGCTCAGGTTCTGCTTTAATTTTGACATGTAAATCCTTAATCTCAAGTGTGTGCACTATGATACCCCCGACTGGAATTTGACTTTTAGTTATATCGCCATTCTACGTCATAAAAAGAACAGCGGCAAACGCGTTCAAAAAAAAGCAGAACGCTATCACGAGTTCTGCTTACAAAACGAGTTTTAAATTTAATGATGGGTTTTTCGTGCGAAGAAGTCACCGATAAATTGTACCAAGAAAACGATCGCCAGAATAAAGATTAAGGAAACGATGATGACGTCGTATTGGTAACGTTGGTAACCGACCGCGATCGCCAGATTCCCAAGGCCGCCGCCCCCAACTGCACCTGCCATAGCGGTTAAGCCGATGACAGAGATGATCGTCAGGACTGAAACTCGGATGAGTTCTGACAAACCTTCGCGCAGGTAAACCCGCAACACAATGCCAAGCGGCGAAACACCCATTGCTTCAGCTGCCTCGATGACGCCAGGATCAACTGTCAATAAGGCATTTTGAACCTGCCGTGCATAAAACGGTGTGGTCCCTGCAATTAAAGGAACCAAGGCTGCAGTTGGTCCGATCCCCGTCCCGACAATGGCTCGCGTCACAGGGGTCATGATTGCCAGCAAGATGATGAATGGCACCGCCCGAAAAATGTTAACCAGTTTATCGAGGATAAAATAAAATGGTTGGTTGGTTAGTAAACCATCTTCATCGGTTAGAACCAGCAGAATCCCAATAACAATCCCGAGAATGCCGGCAACAACTGCTGTCAACACGGTCATATACAACGTTTCGTTGATTGCCTGAGTCACCCCGCCGTCACCTGACCAGATAGGGACCACGTTAGGAAAATATTTTGTAAAGAACTGTCCCATCTGTCTAGGCCTCCTTCTTAAGAATGTCTTCAATCTTGACATCCTGCTGTTTCAAATACGCGATTCCGGCTTCAACTTCATCATGGTCACCGGAAAGAACCACAATTAAGTTGCCAAACGGCGTATCCTGTAAAATCTGAATGTCACCAAACAGAATGTTCGCCGTGACATGATAGCTACTAAACAGCTTAGCCACCAGCGGTTGATCGGCTGAATCACCGACGTAGGTTAATCGTAAAAGACGATCATCCGGCCCCAGATTTTTCACGGTCGGCTGCTGCATGACAGCATCAATCGCCTGATCCAGTTGCAAAGTAGTATCAATGAAGTCTTTGGTTAACTGTTGCTGAGGATTGGAAAAGACCTGCAACAAGTCACCGCGTTCAATGATTGCCCCATCATCCATGACCGCCACACGATTACAGATCTGCTTCACAGCTTCCATCTGGTGGGTAATCAGTACAATGGTCAGGCCCAGTCGTTGATTCAGCGACTGGAGCAACTCCAGAATAGAACTGGTCGTCTTTGGATCAAGTGCACTCGTTGCTTCATCCGAAATGAGAATTTCAGGATCTGACGCCAGCGCGCGGGCAATCCCGACGCGTTGCTTTTGTCCACCTGATAATTGCGCAGGATAGGAATTAGCGCGGTCAGTGAGTCCAACCAGATCGAGCAACTCCGCAACTTTCTTTTGGATCGCTTGCTTCGATTTGATTCCTTTTAATGGAAAAGCAACATTGTCAGCAATAGTTCGACTGTTCATCAGATTAAAATGCTGAAAAATCATGCCGATACGTTTGCGTTCCTTGCGCAGCTGCGCCGGCGACAAGGCCAACATATCCTGGCCTAGGACGTTGACGCTGCCGCCAGTTGGGCGCTGCAGCAAGTTGATGGTCCGAACAAGTGTGGATTTGCCGGCACCAGAGTATCCGACAATGCCATAAATATCACCGCGGTTGACCGTTAAGTCCACATGATCAACGGCATGCACCGAGCGGGTTTTGCCGTGGAACTCAACGTCCACATCTTTTAAAGTCACAACTGCTTGATCTGACATGATTGTCCCCGTTTCTAACTAAAACTTATAGTTCCAAGCCGGCAAGGTTGAACCTTTGTAAACTTTCTTCAAAAGATCAGCTGTCCGCTGTGTCTGATAGGCTTTCACGATCTTCTTATAGGTCGCATTGTCCTTGTCCTTGGCTGACTTGGCAGCAATGAAGTTCACCCAAGGCTTGGACGCCTTAGTAATCTTTTCAACTGCGATTGCGTTAGCTGGCTTCAGATTAGCGGCAGCAGCAATATCATTGTTGACAACAGCAACTGCGACATCATTCAAAGAACGGGCTGTTTGAGCGGCATCCAATTCAGTAAACTTCAGATTCAGCTTATTTTCAGTGATATCGCGAATAGTCGGTGAAGCTACACCCTTTTTCAACGTCAGCAAACCATTTTGTGCCAACAACTGTAAAGCACGGCCTTCGTTGGAAGGATCGTTTGGTACCGAGATCTGATCGCCGTTCTTAACGTCCTTCAACGACTTGATCTTGTTGGAGTACGCGCGCATCGGACCGATGTAGGTTGCGCCGATATCAACAATCTTGGTGTTGTGTTTCTTGTTCCAGTTATCCAAGAAATTGTGATGCTGGAAGGCGTTGAGTTGAATATCGCCATCTTCCAGTGCTTGATTAGGCTGATTATAGTCAGTGAACTGAACAAGTTTGATCGTCACACCCTGCTTCTTCAAACGTGATTGAATATCAGTCCAAATTTCTTTATCCGTGCTCATGATGCCAACTTTAACCGTGGTATTCTTCGTTGAACTAGCCGACTTGCCACAAGCTGCTAAAACAAATACTGGTAAAATCAGTGCAAACGTCAAAATTGCCTTTTTCCAAAATTTCATGAACTTTCTCCTCCTCGTTCAGGTAAACAAATGATGTGTGCAAGCGATGAAAGCATTCAAAAAGGCTCGCCTCTAAAAACAAGTTTTAGAAGCGAGCCTAGCTCGCGGTACCATTCTAATTCGACGCCATCGCGTCCTCAATAACAGGCAATCACCTGTGTGCGGATTAAAGGCCGCCAGCCATCATCGCTTAACCACTGCTCAGCGATGCCGATCAATGAGCCATCTTCGATCCAATTAACTACCCTGCTCTCAGCTACCCAGGTTTTCTGTACAGTCTGATTAGATCTACTCACTCACGTCATTCGTTTCCCGAAATGAATTAAATCGATTTTAGACGATGATTAGGTAAAATGTCAAGATAAAGTACTCAGAGCGTGAACCAGCCCGGTTAGAAACCGGAGTATAAGTGGCCTCAAGTGTGATGGCCGGGGCTTTGGCCATTGCACTTGTGGTCCTTATACGCAGGTTTCTGGGCTGGTGAACGCGTTTAAATCAGAGCGTGAGCAGCCGCGTTCAGAAACCGGAGCATAAGTGGCCTCAAGCCTAAATGGCTGGGCCTTGGCCATTTAGGCTTGAGGTCCTTATGTGCAGGTTTCTGCGGCTGCGAACGCGTTTTCGCAATGCGACTGATACTTTTTCTTCAGTTTTATTCCAGTAAAGCATCTCCCGTAGTCCGAGCTGGCTACGCGGCGAGGAGGGCTGGCGACCGCGAAGCTAGAGCTGTGGGCACAGCTTTGAACTCACGCAAAGCCCGCGCGATTTCAAAGTCTGGCCTTGCTGTAAGCGGTAAACCGCCAACAACAATTTCACGGCTGAGCCCCCTCTCCGCTCCGCCAACTCTCTGCTTTCTATCCTAGAATTCAACTCGGATTACCCTCAACATTGCTTACTTATATACCAACTTTCTCAACTCACCATTAAAATTTCTGCGTCCAAGCTGGGACTTCACTGCCATGATAAAGTTTCTCAATCAAGTCAGCGATGTCTTTTGTTCGGTATGCTTTGACGATCTTCTTGTAAGTAGCATTATTTTTATCTTTCTTGTTTGCGACGAAAACGTTAATCCATGGTTGGCTTTGCTTGTCGACTTTTTCAGTATAAACAGCCTTCTTGGGATCCAGTTTGGCATCGTGTGCAAGGCCAGAGTTGACGACGGAAGCAGCCACGTCAGGTAAGGAACTTGCTGTCTGGGCAGCATCAACGGCCTTCAACTGAAGATCCAATTTGTTTTCGGTCACGTCTCGCGTGGTTGGCAAGGCAACCTTTTTGTTCAGTTTGATTAAACCAGCAGTTTCAAGTAACTGTAATGCGCGGCCTTCGTTAGTCGGATCGTTAGGAAGTGCGATGGTGTCACCTTTCTTGATCTGGCTAATTTTAGTGATTTTTTTGGAATAGATCGCTAGTGGTGCAATGATGGTCTGCCCGATGCTGACTAGATCAGCCTTGTGGGTTTTGTTCCAGTTATTCAGGAAATACTGATGCTGAAACAGGTTCAAATCAATATCATGATCGCGCAAGGCGGTGTTAGGCTGATTGTAATCCGAGAACTGTACGATCTTGATCGTAATGCCCTCTTTTTTAACCTTTTTAGCAACTGCTTGCAAGACGCGATTATCCGCGCCAACGACCCCGATTTTCACCGTCGTTTGCTTTTGACTACTGGACGAACTGCTGCTACTTTTACCGCACCCAACCAAGACTAATCCTAAAACAAAAATGGTTGTCAAAATTTTCCAAAACCGTTTCATGTCTTCTCCTCCTAAATACGTTCGCCAATTCATCAATCTACGCATAAGTTTCCTAGTGGCCAAAATACGGCTATCACGTCCCCGCCTATTTATGCTTCGGTTTCTTACCGAGCTGACTCGCGCTCTCTAAAATATGTGCGTCGGCCTGCAGTCCGAGGCGCATAAACTTGCCATTGATACAAAAAGACCGAAAAAAACTCACTTCTAACAAATTATCAATCCTTGTTAGAAGTGAGCTCTGGCCCACGGTACCATTCTAATTGACCACACAAAACGTGATCCACTCAGCGGACGAATTCATCCGGGTGCAGGATAATGGGTGCCAACCATCACAGCCTCGCAATTTGCTCGGTGTGCCGTGTGTGCCAAGCCATCTTCATTTCCGCTAGCGACCCTGCTCTCAGCTCATCAGGTTTTCTGTACTGCCTCGCGGTAACTACTCACTCAGTTCGTTTACAATCAATTTCAAGTTTGTACAAGTGAGCTTATCACAATTTTTTAACTTGTCAATCATTGAATTTTAAATCAAAAAGAGTGTAAGCTGTGCTCAACAAAACTCGCGCACAAAGTCTGCAATAGCTGACTGTCGCGACAAAGGATGGTGCAATCATGACAGAACCAATTGCCCTGCTCCAAAAGCTGATTCAAATCAATTCTGTAAATGGCAACGAGCTCGCCGTCGCCAAATTGCTGCAAGCCGAACTTGAGGCTGCCGATATTCCTACCAAGCTGATCCCCTACACAGAAGACCGCGTGAATTTAATTGCCGAATTAAACCATGGTGATCGCGTTCTCGGTTTCACTGGCCACGAAGATGTTGTGAGTCCTGGAGACGAGTCAGCCTGGACGTACCCACCTTTTTCCGGAAAAGTCGTCGACAATGTCATGTATGGTCGTGGCACCGATGATATGAAAAGCGGTTTAGCCGCCATGGTGCTGGCCCTGATCGCCCTCAAACAATCCGGGTTCACTCATCCGATTCGCTTGATTGCAACGGTAGGCGAAGAATACGGTGCGATGGGCGCTCGTTTGCTGACAGAGCAAGGCTATGCCGATGATCTCGCTGGCTTAGTTGTTGGTGAACCCACCACTAAAATCTTAAAATATGCACATGCTGGCACCGTGAATTACGAGATTGACAGTGAAGGCGTCTCTGTCCATAGTTCTAGGCCTGAAAAAGGCGTCAATGCCATCGATGGTCTAACGACTTTTGCCGCACTGGAACATCACGCCTTTGATAAGGCGCCTGCTGACCCGGATCTCGGCCCATTTCGACATTCAATCACGGTCATCAATGGCGGCGACCAAGTCAACACCATTCCAGCCCACGCTTTCCTTCGTGGCAATCTTCGCCCGACCCCATCGGCCAATATTGAGCTGGTTGTGAAAATGCTTGAAGACTTAGTGGCACATGTCAACGCCACGACCAATGCGAAACTCACGTTGAAAGTATTGCACCGTTTTCTGCCGGTTCACTCCGATAAAACAGGCCACTTGGTAACTTCGGCAAATGCTGCCATCGCGGCGGTAACTGGTAAACCAGCTGAATTAGCCGTTGCGTTTGGAGGAACCGATGCTTCCGAGTTCATCAAATCAACTAACCATTTTGATGTGATTGTCTATGGCCCCGGTGATAACCACTTCAGTCATCAAGTGAATGAACACATCGACCTGAACAGTTACACGACGGCGATCAAAATTTATCAAGAAATTGCCAAGCGCTTCTTCGAATAAGCCGCGCTAACTCACAATGTGCCATGCAAAAAGCCGACCGTCATTTTAAAAATGCGGGTCGGCTTTTTGATTAGCTATTTGGTTGAAACTGTCACAACCCAGTTTTGGTTATGATCGGTTTCGTCTAACAAAGCTGGTTTATCACTCAATTCCTGATGCACGTCCACAATTGTTCCTGCTAACGGTGCCTCAAGATCTAACACGGCTTTTTCGGCTTCAACACTTAAAAAAGGTTTGCCGGTGGTAAGGCTCGCGCCAATTGTTGGCAAATCAACATACTTGATTTTGCCTAACGTTTCTTGAGCCTCTTGGGTCAAGCCGAGACGAATTTGCCCGGCAGCCAGTTCATCTTGCCAAAAATAAGTTGTTGCCATTTTGCTCTCCCCTATTCAAAATCTTCTGTGTCGCGACTGAACATGTAGCTCGTATGATGGTAGCGCATCGACAAGACCATCCCGACTGATAACATATTAGCCAACAAGAATGAACCACCTTGTGAAATAAATGGTAGCGGAATCCCCGTCAATGGTAGTAACCCGATGTTCATGCCGATGTTTTCAAATACATGGAATAGGATCATCATGATGACACCAGTCGAGATGTAAGCATAAAACTCATTTTTTGTGTCAAACGTGACCCTAATCATTTGGTAGATCAACATAAAGTATAACAGAATCAAAACCGCAGCACCTACAAAACCGAAAGCCTCGCCAATCACGGAAAAGATCATATCCGATTCTCGGACTGGAACAGGCACTGCAATGTGCATCGGCCCTTTCCCAGTCAATTGACCAGAACCGATAGCCTTCATTGATTGCCACAGCTGGTAACTGTCGCCAGTTGTACTACCAGAAGGGTTTAACCACGAATCAATTCGGGCAAATTGATATGTTTTAAAGCCGATACTACCAAGAATAGATCGACCCCATGTCTGCGTCACTAACAGAATGCCAACTGTCCCGATAATGCCAGCCACAAGTGCAATCGGCACGAGAATGCGCCAATTAATCCCGGCAACCAAGGTGACACCAGCGAAAATCGCCAGAAAAACAAGTGTCGTCCCAAAGTCATTTTGAAATTTCATGAGGACTGCTATCGGTAATGTCCACAAAACCATCCGGCCAATTAACTGCCAATCGTGTTGAATGGTATGTGAAAAAGCAGCATTGTGTTGGGTCACAACGCGACTCAACATCAAAATATAGGCAGGTTTCATCACTTCTGACGGCTGAAAACTGATCGGGCCAAGGGCAAACCAGCTTTTCGCACCTGTACTGGCTTCTGTGTTGCGGTCATAAAAAATCAATACCGCAATCATCAGAAAAATGCCAATCCCGTATAAATAAGGGGCAATGCGCCAAAGCTGCTCCGCATCAAATCGCATAACGAAGAAAATGCCGATACCGCCAATCACATACCACGCCGCCTGCATAACCGTGGCACGAACAGGATTCTGTAGCGTAGAAGTATCATGAGCGGTGGCCAGATAGATGGACACAAGCCCGATCAAAGCCAGTAACATGACTGACAGGATGATGCCATAATCAATCCGATCACCCTCTGAGTTTGATTTGATTTCGTGTGACTCCACGGGCTGCCCTCCTTTAAACACGTTCACTGACGCAGAAACGTGCACATAACAGCCTTGAAACTAAAGGGTCAAAACCCAACAGGTCGTCTCAAGGTCGCCTATGTCCCGGTTTCTGAACGTGCCAGTTCACGTTCTTGCCTAAACGCGTTGGTTCACGTTTCGTTCTTAAAATGCCTTCGATTTTCGCAAAAGCATATTCTTTACTAGCTAAACGTTGATGATAAAACCGTTTAAATACCGATTTACCTCTAAAATCACGGAGCACTGGATGTTGCGATGCGCGTTGCCAGAGTTGTTTCAGCCTTGATGTAAATGGTATTCGGCAATCAACGCATTAACTGCGGCATCCAGTGTTTTGAACCGGTTAGGCTTAGTCGAGCCGGCTACAAATGCTGAAAATCGCGTGCCGTCCGGTTCAATAAAGCCAATCTCCCGGTCACCGATTTTTAAAACCGAAACTGTATGACCATTTCGAGTTTCATCTGCCTGTGTGACCTTGATATTTCTTTCCTTAGCCATGACGGCCTCCTAGCTTATGATTGAGATTTTGAATGTCACTAAGATCCAAGTCATTTTCGGGATGCGGATTACGCCGCAAAGTGAAAAAAGCTGGCACTGGATCAAGCCCGCCTTTAACAAAGGGGTTGCACCGTAAAATCCGGGCAATCCCCATTAAGGAACCTTTGATGGCGCCATGTTTCTGCAACGCCTGAATCATGTAGGTTGAGCATGTCGGATAATATCGGCAGCTCGGCGGCAGCAACGGGGAAATGAAGCGCTGGTAGCCCCGCACTAACCATGTCAGAACCTGTTTCATGAAACACTCCTAACGCAGAAACTTAAAGAAGTGCACCCATGTTGATGGTAGGAACAACTTAAGCGGATTACCTTCCCCAAGAGCAAAGCCAATCAATAAGCCCAATATCAGTGCGATTAAGGCTATCATCAGCCAAATTTTAATGATGTGGAAGATGCGTTTAGGATATTGTGAGTCCATAGCTCGCTCCTAGTACTGGCGATGGTGTTCAATATTATCGAGTAAAACACCGGTCCCAAGTGCAACTGCATCTAAAGGATCGTCCGCCAACAACACTGGCACTTTCAACTCTGCAGCAAAAAGTTGTGAAATACCTTTAAGCAAGGCGCCGCCGCCTGTCAGCATAATCCCACGATCAATGATATCCGCAGACAATTCCGGTGGGGTCTTTTCAAGCACACCTTTTGCGCCTTCAATGATCGCCATCATCGTCTCATGTAAAGCTTCAGCAACTTCAACAGATGTCACCGAAACTTCGCGTGGCAAACCAGTCGCAATATCACGGCCACGGACTTCAATCGTTTCTTTCTCATCGGCTTCGTAAACGGCACCAATCTTGATTTTGATCTGTTCCGCGGTATGCTCACCAATAATTAACTTATGCTTGTTCTTCACGTAAGCAGCAATGGAGGCATCCATTTTGTCACCTGCCAAGCGCAGTGAACGACTCGTGACGATTTCGCCTAAGGATAAGACAGCAATATCACTCGTCCCACCGCCAATATCAATAACCATATTGCCTTGTGGTTGGAAAATATCCAATCCCGCTCCAACAGCCGCTACTTTTGGCTCGAACTCCAAGTAAACATGGCGGCCGCCAGACTTTTCAGCTGCCTGAATAATCGCTTTCTGTTCAATATCCGTAATATTGGTTGGTGCACAAATCAGAATATTAGGCTTTGAAAAAACACCTTTTACATTTAGTTTATTGATAAAATATTCAAGCATTGCTTCGGTAATGTCAAAGTCAGCGATGACGCCATCCTTTAACGGCCGGATCGACCGAATATTACCCGGTGTCCGTCCAACCATTTTATAGGCTTCTGTCCCCACCGCCAACACTTTGCCGGTATGGGTATCAATGGCGACAACGGAGGGCTCATTTAAGACGATGCCTTTGCCTTTTACATTGATCAGCACATTGGCCGTCCCTAAGTCGATCCCAATATCTTTTGCCATGGGTATATATCTCTCCTCGTAAATTGACTAACTATCGCATTATACCATAGTTAAGACGAGGTTTTTACAGGAAAAGTTTAGGTAAGTTTAAAGCTGCTTGTAAGAGTGATAGAAAGAACGAACTGACTAAGAATCCTAGCGCAACCGCAATGAAGAGTAACAAGACCTGTGCCTCACGAACATGGTTGGCTTTGATGAACTGTTCAAAGCGCAAGGCATTGAGTGCACGGAACGCGAGCATGATGAAAACAAAATGCGACACGATTGTAATCGCGCCGTTTAAACCGATTGTCTGAAACATATGATCACCTCATGACGTATCTTCCCGCAGAACACGATAAGACGCAAGCAGAGCGTGAACAGGCGCGGTTAGAAACCGGAGCATAAGGGCCTTGAATCTAAATGGCTGGGCTCTGGCCATTTAGGTTCAAGGCCCTTATGTGTAGGTTTCTGCGCCTGTGAACGCGTTTCAGCAAGAGCGTGAACCAGCCCGGTTAGAAACCGGAAAATAAGCGGTCTTGATTGCAGGTTTTGCTAGCTTTCATCAAGCAGCAAACAAGCAAAAAGCAGTCCTCTCCAAGTTGGGAGAGAACTGCTTTTCATGTTTAATGACTGGTCTTGACGTTAATTCGGTTGATGGCCCGTCGCAGTGCGACTTGTGCCCGCCGAAGATCGTCTTGATTATGATCATTCTTTGCTTGAGCAATGCGCTTTTGAGCACGATCGCGCGCAGCTTGCGCACGACTGAGATCAATATCACGCTCACGCTCGGCAGAATCGGCGACGATGGAAGCAACATTTTCTGATACTTCCATAAAACCGCCGTTAACGGCAATTGAATCGTTGTGATCACTGGCGTCAACACGTTGCACGTCAACCTCACCGATCTCAAGTGGTGTCACGATTGGTTCGTGATTAGCCATAATACCCAATTCGCCTGCGACAGAATGAACAACTAGCATCCTGGCGTGATGATCGTATACTAACCCATCAGGCGTCACGATGTTGACCCGAAGAACGTTGCTCGTTTCAGCCAAAACGCGTCGCCTCCTTAGTTAGCTGCAGCTTGTGCAGCCGGCTTTTCGTCAGCATCCGTATTCTGATCGTCAGGAGCAAAGCCCATCTTCTTAGCCTTTTCGACAACTTCTTCGATGCGACCGACCGAACGGAAGGCATCTTCAGGGTAATCGTCGTATTTGCCATCCAAGATAGCTTTAAAGCCTTTAACCGTTTCTTCAACCGGCACATATGAACCTGGCTGGCCAGTGAACCGTTCCGCAACGTTAAAGTTTTGTGACAAGAAGAACTGAATCCGGCGAGCACGGGCCACAACGACCTTTTCTTCATCAGACAATTCATCCATCCCCAAAATAGAGATGATATCTTGTAACTCACGATACCGCTGCAAAACTTGTTGCACTTCGGTAGCGACTTTATAATGTTCATCACCGACAATTTCCGGCGTCAATGCACTAGAAGATGATTCCAGCGGATCAACGGCAGGATAAATCCCTTGCTCAGTCAGACGCCGTTCCAAGTTGGTCGTTGCATCCAAATGCGCAAAAGTCGTTGCCGGCGCAGGGTCAGTGTAGTCATCAGCAGGCACATAAATTGCCTGAATCGATGTAACTGAACCTTTTTTAGTCGATGTAATCCGTTCCTGCAACTGACCCATTTCTGTTGCCAGCGTTGGCTGATAACCAACAGCTGATGGAATCCGGCCAAGTAAAGCAGAAACTTCGGAACCGGCCTGAGTGAACCGGAAAATGTTGTCGATAAACAGCAGGACATCCTGACCTTCAACATCACGGAAGTATTCCGCGATCGTCAATCCGGTCAAGGCAACCCGCATCCGGGCACCAGGCGGCTCGTTCATCTGACCAAAGACCATGGCTGTATTCTCCAGAACGCCACTTTCCTTCATTTCGAAGTAAAGGTCGTTCCCTTCACGGGTTCGTTCGCCGACCCCAGTGAAAACGGAGATGCCGCCGTGTTCCTCGGCAATATTATGAATCAGTTCCTGAATCAAAACGGTTTTGCCGACACCAGCACCGCCGAAGAGTCCGACCTTCCCACCACGCAGGTAAGGTTCGAGCAAATCGATGACTTTGATGCCAGTTTCCAAGATTTCTGAACTGGTATTCAAATCTTCGAATTTTGGCGCATCACGATGGATGCTGTCGCGCCGATGATCCGGTCCAAAGGCTTCACCGCCATCGATGGGGTCGCCCAACACATTGAACACCCGACCCAGTGTGTCTTTTCCGACAGGGACTGAGATCGGACCGCCAGTATCTTGAACCGCCATGTTGCGTTGCAGACCATCGGTGGAATCCATCGCAATAGTCCGCATCACGCCATCACCAAGTTCCAAGGCAACTTCCAGCACAAGCTGGGAGCCATCCTTCTTGGCAACGGTCAAGGCGTTATTGATTTCTGGCAGATCGCCATTGATTGGGAAGGCTACGTCGACAACAGGACCGATCACTTGCGCGATTTTACCAGTTGAATTTGGCATTTTCGTCCTCCTGTTGTAAATTGAGCGCGAGCTGACGCGTTTAGGAACCGAAGTGTAAGCGGCCTTGGCTGGGATGACCGCACTTTGGTCATTGCGGCCAAGGTCCTTACACGCAGGTTCCTGCGTCAGCGAGCGCGTTATGATGAGCACCGAGCTGGTGTGTTTAAGAACCAGCACCAGCGAGCGCGTGATTATTCTAGTGCTGCCGCACCACCGACGATCTCAGTGATCTCAGTGGTGATCGCAGCTTGTCGGGCCCGGTTATATTGGGTCGACAGATGTGAGATCAGGTCATTGGCATTATCAGTTGCGCTACGCATAGCAGTGGTCGAAGCGGCATGTTCAGCCGTTTTGGCATCCATAATCGCGCCGAAAATCAGACTTTCCGCATATTGCGGCAAAACTGATTCCAAAACCGAGTCAAGATCTGGTTCAATCAGATACTCAACATTGGTATCGGCCACTTCACTGACATCCAAATCACTGATCGGCAACATTTTCTCTGCACGGAAAGCAGAGGTCAAAGTGTTGACGTGATGGTTGTAACAAACGTAAAGTTCATCAAACACACCATTGTCAAACATCGTCACAGCTGTTTTTACGATTTCCCGAACTTCATTAAAAGTCGGAATGTCAGAAACACCGCGATATTCATAAGCCAGATTTAGGCCGCGCGCTTTGAAAAAATCAGCACCGACACCGCCGATGGCCATCATGACGTAATCGTCAGGACTTTCATGGTCATCTTTGATCATCTGCATCATGGCTTTTAAAACCGTGCTGTTGTAACTGCCAACCAGCCCGCGATCACTTGTGATCACGAGATAGCCGGTTTTCTTCACCGGCCGCTTCTGAAGCAGGCTAGCAACGGAGATGACCTGACTCTTGTCGCCCGAATCGGTATCACTTTCTGCAGCGTTGGCTAACTCAAGAAGCTGCCCAGCAGCCAAATGGGTCACAATCTGGCGAACCTTATCAGAATAAATCTGATACTTTTTAGCCCGCTTTTCGATCTGACTTAACTTGGCCCCAGAAACCATCTGCATGGCTTGCGTGATCTGACCGGTTTTCTTGGTCGATGCGATCTTGCGCTTAATGTCCATTAATGATTCAGCCATGCGGCACCTCCTTAGTCTTTCGCTGCAGCAAGTTGTTTACTCGTTTGGAATCCGCCGGCAAAAGCCTTGATTTGTGCATCAAGTTTATCGGTATCCGGTAAATTACCGGTGTCACGAATCTGCTTGAGCAAATCAGCTGCATTGCTATCGAAGAAATCAAAAAGTTCATCTTGGAAGCGAGTAATGTCTTCAATCGGAATTGGATCAAGGAAGCCATGGGTTAATGCGTAAAGAATGATAACCTGCTTTTCAACCGGTAACGGTTTGTGAACAGGCTGCTTCAGCACTTCAACCGTTCGGCGACCACGATTCAACTTAGCTTGCGTTGCTGCATCCAAATCAGAACCAAATTGCGTGAAGGCTTCCAGTTCACGGAAGGATGCCAGATCCAACCGCAATGTCCCGGCAACTTTCTTCATCGCCTTGACCTGCGCATCACCACCAACACGGGAAACAGAAGCACCAGCATCAATGGCTGGACGTGTACCCGCATAGAACAGATCGCTTTGTAAGAAGATCTGACCATCCGTGATAGAAATAACGTTAGTCGGGATGTACGCGGAAATATCGCCTGCCTGAGTTTCAATAACCGGCAACGCCGTCATAGAACCGCCGCCGAGTTTATCACTCAATTTAGCAGCACGTTCCAACAAGCGACTGTGGGTATAGAAAATATCCCCAGGATAGGCTTCACGACCAGGCGGACGACGGAGCAGCAAGGACAGCTCACGATATGAGGTTGCCTGTTTGCTCAAATCATCATACACGATCAAGACGTGCTTGCCGTTATACATGAACTCTTCACCCATCGCTGCACCGGCATAAGGCGCGATATACAGCATTGGTGCAGGTTCAGATGGGCCAGCAGTCAGCACGATGGTATAATCCATCGCACCATATTTTTTCAACGTTTCAACTTGAGCTCGAACCGTACTGTCCTTTTGCCCAATCGCAACGTACACACAGATCATGTTTTGATCTTTTTGGTTCAAAATGGTATCAATCGCAATTGATGTTTTCCCGGTTTTCCGGTCACCAATGATCAACTCACGCTGACCACGGCCAATCGGTACCAGCGCGTCAATCGCTTTCAAACCGGTTTGTAACGGTTCTGATACGGATTTGCGTTGCATAACACCTGGCGCCTTAAACTCGATCGGACGGGTTTTATCCGTCTTAATCGCGCCTAAACCGTCGACCGGCTGACCCAAAGAATTGACAACTCGCCCGATCATGGCATCCCCGACAGGAACTTCCATGATTCGGCCAGTGCGTTTCACTTGGTCGCCTTCGCGAATCTCATCGAAGTCACCTAAGATAATGATCCCGACATCGTTCGTTTCAAGGTTTAACGCCATCCCGTATGAGCCGTTGCTAAATTGGAGCAATTCGTTGGCCATGGCATTTTCCAGCCCAGTCGCACGTGCGATCCCATCACCGATGTAAGTCACAGTGCCGACTTCTTCAGCCGCCAAATCGTCCTGATATCCTTCAAGTTGTTTTTTGATCAGAGAACTGATTTCCTCAGTCTTGATGCTCATCCGGTTCACCTCTTTTACTTACTCATTAGTCTGCCAGCAGTGCAGCTTTCATCTTATCGAAACGGTGCTTGACCGTACCATCGATAACCGAACCGCGTGCTTGAATTCGCACACCGCCGATGACGCTTGGATCAACGACTTGATCCAGTTGGGTCGATTTCATGCCAAAACGCGCAGCAATGGTACTGCGCAAAGCATCAGCTTGATCTGCTGACAAAGCAACTGCAGTCGTCACAGTCGCCGCAATAATCCCGGCTTCCTCATCGTACGCTTGGTTAAACGCGCTGATGATGGCTGGTAATGCTCCGAATCGCCCATATTGCTGGGTTAACTTCAACAAGTTAGCGACCAGCGGGCTAGCATCCTTGGTTAAGGTTGTCATCAAGGCGTCCTTATCAGCTGCCGTGATTCGAGCGTTATCAAAAATAGTCAAGATCGTTGGGTTGTCGTTAAAGACAGACTGTAGCGCTTGTAACTCTTCATGGACCGTCTCCACCTGATTTTGATCTTTTGCCGCTTCCAATAAAGCTTTGGCATAGCGGGGTGCGACCATCTGATTAGTGACTGCCATTTGCATCACCTAACCGTTTAATATAGTCATCGATCAAACCTTTTTGATCGTCTGCATTGAGTTCCTTACCGATCAGTTTTTGCGCGATGGTCAAACTTAGGTCTGCCACATCATTTTTGGCACTGGCCAAAGCATCTTTACGTGCTTGATCAATGTCGGTTTGCGCATTCTTCTTCATCGTGGTGACTTCTGCGTTGGCAGCGTCGACCAATGATTGCCGCTGTTTCTCGCCATTTTCCTTGGCTTGATTCACGATCTTAACGGCATCGGCTTGGGAGTGTTGCAGTTCTTCTTGACGTTTAGCTGCTAAAGCATCTGCGTCTTTGCGTGACTTTTCAGCATAATCCAGATCTCCGGAAATTTTCTGCTG
Organism: Lacticaseibacillus sp. 30; assembly: GCF_053819265.1. Classification (NCBI taxonomy): domain Bacteria; kingdom Bacillati; phylum Bacillota; class Bacilli; order Lactobacillales; family Lactobacillaceae; genus Lacticaseibacillus; species Lacticaseibacillus sp. 30. The sequence continues at coordinate 68,144 of NZ_JBSOQX010000007.1, read as the reverse complement.
ACGATCCGCCATCATTTTCGAAACTGGCTTCCAGGCCACTTTCCCGACGGCTAGCATCAGAACCAGAAATGTGACTAGTGTGAAGAGTGTGTCACCTAAAGTCATTTTTTGCCACTCCCTTCTTTATTGATGAACCAGATTAACGACTCATCAACATGAAGGCAACAACGACAGACAAGATCGGAACGGCTTCAATCAAGCCAACACCGATGAACATAGTCCCACGAAGTGTCCCAGCCATTTCCGGCTGACGAGCCATACCTTCGAGGGTTTTGCTGATAACCATCCCGTTACCGATTGAAGCACCGAAGGCAGCGATGCCGGCGGCGATTGATGCAGCGATGAATTGCATAAGAAATTTCCTCCTAATTTAGTTACTCGGACACAATTTTGTGTGATGTGTAAACCATCCCAAGCGTGACAAAAACGTACGCTTGAATACTACCAATGAAGACTGAGAACCCTTGCCACAGAACCTCAAGCAAGAATCCGGAGACGAAGCTGACGGCCCCGCCTGAGAAAGCAAACTGCCTGATGAGCAGGACTAAGACTTCGCCGGCGAAAATATTCCCATACAGCCGCATGGAGAGTGTAATGAAATTTGTAAACTCTTCAAGCAGGTTGATCGGAAGCAGGATTGCGACCGGTGACGCATACCCCTTGAGATATCCTTTGAAACCCTTGAAGACAACCCCGAAGTAATGCGAGAGGACCAGTACCATCATGGCCAACGTCATCGTGATGACAGGCGACGCGGTCGCAGAACGGAACCAAGTGTCTTTGCCGATATCGACTTCAATGAATAACCCAATTTGGTTACTAATGAAAATAAATAAGAAGAGCGTAAACGCAAATAAATTAAAAGTATAACGCTCCGAACCAGGCATGGTACCTTTGACGATACCGTTCGTAAAGTCCATGATCCATTCCAGCACATTCTGCTTGCCGCCTGGCCGCATCTTAAGGTTGCGAGACAGCCAGAATACCAGTAAGAATACCAGAACTGCCGAAACCAAAACGCCGATGTCATTCGTCAGGTTAAAGCTTAAGCCAAAAAGCTTGATCGAGGGATATTGTTCGTTCACAGAATTCACCTCCTTACTGAAGTGACGTCATATCATTTGTATCATCAAAATGATGATGCACGATTGCGGAGACTTCGATAATCGTTGTTTACTAGGGCAGACCCCTGAAACACAATCATTACTCTAACACCATTTCACCTAAAAGACAAAGCAATGAAAGCAGAAACTTTTGCCGCCATAGCGGCTTTTTCATCAGTGTTTTCATGGCTTTGGGCGGCTTTTGACCACCTATTTTTGCGGCTATGAAAATTCTTTTGAAGAAATATGAAAAAGGCACGTGCTTTTACACATGCCAAAGAATGTCATTTTGTCCCAAAAAGTCTGTCGCCTGCATCTCCAAGACCCGGCACAATATAGCCATTTTCGTTCAAATGATCATCTAACGCTGCCGCATAGATATCGACATCTGGATTGGCCGCCTGGACGGCTTTAACACCCTCCGGCGCTGCCACCAAGACAACTAGCCGCATTGATGTGGCACCGCGCTTCTTGAGTGCCTCAATGGCCATGTTAGCTGATCCGCCAGTTGCCAGCATTGGATCGACAATGATCAAATCCCGTTGTTCAATATCCGGCGGCATTTTAACAAAGTATTCATGCGGTTTAAGGGTCTTCTCATCGCGATACATGCCAATGTGACCGACTTTTGCGGCTGGAATCAGGCGCAAAACACCATCAACCATCCCTAAACCCGCGCGCAAAATTGGGACAACCGCAAGCTTCTTGCCAGCAAGCTGTTTTTGGATAGTTTTACCCATCGGTGTCTCAATTTCGATACTTTCAAGCGGCAGATCCCGTGTGATTTCATACACCATTAATTCCGCGATTTCATTGGCGATTTCGCGGAACTCCTTGGTTCCAGCATGCTTGTCCCGAATCAGGGTCAGCTTATGCTGAATCAACGGGTGATTCAAAACTGTAAATTTGCCCATTTGGCGCCTCCTAAACGCATTCTTCATCCTAGAAACCGCTATATAAAAGTCTTAGCCGCCATGTGCTACCGTGAACATCACGTCCTAAGCCCTCTGATAGACCGGTTTCAAAAGAAGTCAATCACGTTTTCTTTGATAATCATTTGTTTGCAAACCCTAACTATGATAAAGGATGACGGGCTGTCAGTGCAAGCACTTCTTGATGAATCTGGTCCAAAGCTGGCTGATCATCACGCTGGGCAATCGCGGCACTGATCAATTCGCCAACTCGTTTGCTCTCATCTGCTGTAAAGCCGCGAGTGGTAATGGCAGCCGTACCTACTCGGATACCGCTGGTTTTAAACGGGCCATTCTGCTCTCCTGGAATTTGATTTTTGTTAGTCGTGATACCAACTTCATCCAGTAAATCTTGAACTTGGCGACCATTTACGCCATAACCCGTTACATCAATCAAGACCATGTGGTTATCAGAACCACCAGAAATCAACCGCAAATGCGGATCTTCTTCAAAACCACTCACCATCGCCTGCATGTTATCCAGAATATGCTGAGCATATGTTTTAAAAGATGGCTGCAACGCTTCGCCTAATGCAACTGCTTTTGCTGCAACCACGTGATCAAGCGGCCCGCCTTGAATACCGGGGAAAAGTGCTGAATTAATGGCCTTGCCGTATTGCGCCTTAGCAAGGATCAAGCCGCCACGGGGGCCGCGCAGCGTTTTATGCGTCGTTGTTGTGACCACATCGGCGTAAGGTACCGGATTCATATGCAAACCCGCGGCAACCAACCCCGCAATATGCGCCATGTCGACCATCAAAAAGGCCCCAACATGATCGGCAATTTCGCGGAATTTTTTGAAATCAATCTCGCGGCTATAAGCCGAAGCCCCCGCAACAATCATTCGCGGTTGCACCTGTTCAGCCTGCTCACGAATCTTGGTGTAATTTAGCTGTTCTGTCTTCGGATCCAAACCATAATGGTAGAAATGATATTCCTGACCACTAAAACTAACTGGGCTGCCGTAAGTCAGATGGCCGCCATCGGTTAGATCCATTGCCAGCACTTTATCGCCATCTTCTAAAAAGGCGCGATACGTGGCCATATTTGCCTGTGAACCGGAATGCGGCTGTACATTTGCAAATTCGGCCCCAAACAATTTTTTAGCGCGATCAATGGCGAGATTCTCAACCACATCAATGTATTGATTACCACCATAATAACGATGGCCAGGATAACCTTCAGAATACTTATTCGTCAGCACTGACCCTTGTGCCGCCCGAACCGCTGGGGAAACAATGTTTTCTGAAGCGATAAGTTCAATATTATGTTCTTGTCGTTCCTCTTCGTTATGAATTGCACCGAAAACTTCTGGATCTTGTGCCATGAAATCCATGCAAGTTCCTCCTTTAAAATGCGCCACAAAAACACCCGTTGCATTTGCTTTTATTAGAACAACCAACTCACAAAGGCTCTGTCAGTTGGTCTCATTATAGCAAATCATCGTGGGTCTGCTAGAAAATCTACTTATTTGTAGCTGAATGTTGGCGTTCTGTCTCGTTTAAACAGCTGCCATCATCCAAGATAACGATTCAGCACGACGGCTAAACTTGAGTCCTCGATAGTCCAGCACTCATAAACGGTTAGCGCTATGATTCGCCGTGACTATCCTTGAAAATGCATATCGCCAGCCGATTTCAACAGCCGATTCATGTAAGCAGCACTTAATTCAGTTTTTGAAAAAGCTTGTGCTAAGACCAGCGTGACATCGGGATGTAAATCAAACCACCGTAACCCGGCAAATAAAGCGTGGGCAGCGCTTTGAACATCCTTCCCAAGTGAATAGCTTGGTATCGTCGGATACTGAGCCAAAATTGCATCAGTTGCCAACAGGCCAAACACTTGACCAGTTTGTTTAGCCCAAGTGACCGCTGCCGAAAATTGGGCTGGATCATCAACAACAACTACTTGCGCAGCTGGTGCATAATGCTTGTATTTCATTCCTGGAGCCTTAGGTGCTTCGTTTTGGCCAACATGATGTGCTGCCGTATCAACGTGTCCGATTAACGGTTCAAGTTCATCGGGTCCAATGGCTCCCGGCCGCAAAATAGCTGGTGGCGTGACCGTGAGATCAATGATTGCTGATTCAACACCGACTTGAGTTGGCCCGTCATCGAGTACACCGGCAATTTTGCCGTCAAGATCATGCAACACATGGTCAGCAGTTGTTGGACTCGGCTTGCCCGAAGTATTGGCTGATGGACCGACAATGGGTACGCCGGCTGTCGCAATCAATTTGCGTGTTAACGCGTTATCGGGATTTCGGAAGGCAGCTGTCTGCAAGCCACCAGTCACCTTCATGGACAGCCGACCTGGCAAAATATTCAGAATAATTGTCAGTGGCCCCGGCCAAAAAGCCTGCATCAGCTTTGCTGCAAGCGGGGTAATCGTGGCATATTGTCCGACCATATCGGCGTCGGCAACCGTTACGATTAAGGGATTATCAGACGGTCGCCCTTTAGCAGCATAAACTTTTCCAACGGCCGTCACATTGGTCGCATCCGCCCCGAGACCATAAACAGTCTCGGTGGGAAAGGCCACCAACTCACCACGCTTCAGCGCAGCCGCAGCTTCCGGAATATCAGATTCGTGATAACGTTTTGACAAGATGTTGCCTCCAAATCATGTTCTTTTTAAAATAGCTCAAACTCAGTAGAAAAATTGTAGCAGATCGGTTCAAGGGTCACACCATGTGTTTTAACCTTCAGAATTGCAGCTTGGCCATACGAGGATGATCTGCCATATCGCGTCGAAAAGTCACCTGCGCCTGTGGCAGTTGCTTAGCAAAAAGTTCGCGCAATGCCGGCTCTTGGCGATAACCGAATTCTAAGTATGCCGCCCCGCCAGCTGTTAAGTGCTGAGGCAACGCTGCAACAAACTGCTCAAAAACGGCGAGGCCATGATGCCCTGCAAATAATGCTAACTTAGGTTCATAACGCAGCGTGCTTTGATCCATCACAGGCGTCTCTTCTGGGGCGATATAAGGCAAATTTGTCACAACAAAGTCATACCGTGCTGGTAGGGCTGCAAACAAGTCACTCACCGTAAACTGAACTGCCACCTGCTGTTCCTTAGCATTTTGCTTAGCGACCGCAAGTGCTTCTGGTGAAACATCGCTCAAGGTCATCGTTGTTTGCGGCAACTTGCGGGCTAAGGTTAAGCCAATCGCCCCGCTGCCAGTACCAAGATCCAAGCCAGTTTGTGCTGTCCGTTGCTCTTCAGCGACCCAAGCCACAAGCTCCTCAGTTTCAAATCGCGGAATTAAAACTGCTGGTGTGACCTTAAACAACTCACCAAAAAAAGGGGCTACCCCGACAATGTATTGGGCCGGCTCAAACTGACGCAAGCGTTCGACATCCTGTTGAAATTGCTGCCAACGTGTTTCAGGCATCAGATCTTGACGATGCAAAATCAATTGACTTGGAGTGAAGTCCGCGCGTGTCATCAAGACATACCGCGCACCGTCAGGATCAATCCCGTCCTTGGTCAACAACAAAGACGCCCACTTGAGCGCCTCGGCATACGTTTTAGACATTGAGCGATTCCATCTTTTGTGCCTGATCGTGAACGATCAACGCATCGATAATTTCGTCCAGTTCGCCATTCATGATACGATCCAACTTGTTGAGTGTTAACCCAATTCGATGATCAGTAACCCGGTTTTGCGGGTAGTTGTAAGTTCTGATTCGTTCCGACCGATCACCAGTCCCAATCGCATTCTTCCGATTCTGATCATATTTTTCCTGATTCTGGGTTTCATAATAATCGTAAACACGCGAACGCAGAATCTGCATTGCGCGGGCCCGGTTTTCCTGCTGACTACGTTCATCTTGCATTGAGACCACAATGCCACTCGGAATATGGGTCATCCGCACGGCCGAACTGGTTTTATTGACGTGCTGACCACCGGCGCCTGATGACCGATAAACATCTGTCCGAATATCTTTTGGATCAATTTTTAGATCAACTTCATCGTACTCTGGCATCACACCAACCGTTGCAGTGCTGGTATGCACGCGGCCAGCACTTTCAGTCACTGGAACGCGCTGCACACGATGCGCCCCATTTTCATACTTAAGCTTGGAGTAGACGTTGTCCCCAGTAATCATGACCACAACCTCTTTGTACCCGCCGACTTCAGTAGGAGTTGCGTCAATGATCTCGGTCTTCCAGCCTTGGCGCTCAGCGTAATGCATATACATATTCAACAAATCGCCAGCAAAAAGACTGGCTTCGTCGCCACCTGCTGCACCACGAATTTCCATAATGATATTTTTATCGTCGTTAGGATCCTTGGGCAGCATCAGTACCTTGATTTGATCTTCAAGGTCAGCCTTTTGCTTCTGCAAGTCTTCGAGGTCTTCTTTGGCCAAAGCTTCCATGTCGTCGTCTTTGCTTTCCCGCAGAACTTCTTCACTTTCTTTAATATCTGAAAGCACTTGCTTATATTTCTTGTAAGCGGCGACAACATCCCGCATGCCGCCTTCTTCTTTGGACAAGGCAAGATAACGCTTTGTATCGCTAATCACTTCAGGGTCTGACATCAGCTCCTGAAGTTCTTCATAACGGTCCAGCAGACCATCCAACTGTTCAAAAATCTTATCCATGTTTCCTCCTAAAAATGCATTTACCGGCGTCACAATCGACACGCCTAGTCGCTAAACGCGCCAGTGCGGGCACTTATCGTCAAGCGCCATTTAAAATTTAATCGGCGGGGTCAATCTGCTTCAATGGCGGATGAAAATAATGATGTCGGCAAACTGGATAATACGACTCATTCCCACCAATCAGTACTTGTTTGCCTTCGTAAACTGGCTGGCCATCATGAATCCGTAAATTCATGATCGCTTTTTTGGCACAAAACCAGCAGATCGTTTTCATTTCTTCAATTTTGTCCGCATAGAGTAATAAATATTTTGAACCTTCAAACAGCTCATTGCGGAAATCATTTTTCAAACCGAACGCCATGACTGGAATATGTAATTCATCAACCACACGTGCTGCTTCAAAAATGTGATGTTTCTGCAGGAACTGCGCCTCATCGATCAACACACAGGCTGCCTTAGGATCAGTTGCCTTGATGATGTCGTAAAGGTTAGTTTCGTGTGTAATCGGAATTGCCGTGCGTTCTAAGCCGATTCGACTGGCAATCATACCGACGCCGGCACGATCATCCACGGCACTTGTCATCAAAATGACGCGTTTATTTTGTTCTTCATAGTTATGCGCAACCTTCAGGATTTCAATACTTTTCCCGGAGTTCATCGCACCGTAACGAAAGAAAAGCTGGGCCATATGCCGCCTCCATCTCAAATATCACAGCTCACAGTATAACGGATTTTTTGTGCAAAGAACACCACGCCCGCCGGTTTGCTTGCAACTTATGCTAAAATAGTCCCATTAAGTTGAGAGGAAGAACGCCGTGGCATTTTCTGCAAAAGCTAGCCTGGCAACTGCCATTGGTCGCAGCAGTTACTGGTTCTTACACACATTTCTAAAAGGCGGGTCGAGCCTACCAGGCCAGATCGCCAACCGAATTGATCCCCAAGTCTTGCGGACGCTCGGTCAAAACTACGATGTTATTGTGGTGACTGGAACAAATGGCAAGACGTTGACCACCAGCCTGATTGTTAAGGTGCTTAAAAAGAAATATAAAGAAGTCTTAACGAACCCCACTGGCTCCAACATGTTGCAAGGTATCACAACAGCTTTTTTGGCCCAGCCGAAGCGCGGTCATGGCCGCGGTATCGCTGTGCTCGAAGTCGATGAGGCCAATGTTGCACCAGTTGCCGCTCAGTTAAAACCCAAGGCCTTTGTTCTCACCAATATTTTCCGCGACCAGATGGACCGTTATGGGGAATTTTATACCACCTATCAGAAAATTTTAGACGGTGTGACACGCGATCCTGAAGCGATGGTCATTGCTAATGGCGACGCTCCGATTTTCAGCTCCCGAAAGCTGCCTAATCCAGTCACCTACTATGGCTTTGAACTCACGGCAAATGGCGATCATAAAGCCCCGCCGAATACGGACGGTGTCTTATGTCCGGTATGTCAGCACATTCTGCACTACCATGCACAAACTTACGCCAATTTGGGCAATTATTTTTGTCCGCATTGCGGCTTCAAACGCCCCGCTTTAACCCATCAAATCACCGAGGTCACCCAAATGACCCCACAAAGCAGCGACTTCATGATTGATGATCAACCATGCCACATCGACATCGGTGGCATGTATAACATCTACAACGCGCTCGCCGCCTTTGCTGTTGGCCGGGCGTTCGGTGTTACCCCGACTGAAATCAGCCAAGCTTTTGCTTATGACGAAAAGGTCTTCGGTCGTCAAGAAGTCATTCAACTTGGCAAGAAAAAATTAACCTTGATTTTGGTTAAAAACCCAGTCGGCCTCAACCAGGTCCTCAGCATGATCGAAACCGCCAAGCAGCCGTTTGGTTTTGCAATGCTGCTTAATGCCAATTATGCAGATGGCATTGATACTAGTTGGATTTGGGACGGCAATTTTGAAGAACTCGTTGCCAGTCAAAAGGCCGCCAGCTATTTGGTCGGCGGCGAACGCTACAAGGACATCGGTTTACGCCTTACAGTCGCAGGTGTGCCCGAAAAAGCGCTTGTCAGCAAGCCAGCTCTTGATGATGTCATCAGCACCTTAAAACGCTCCCCGCAAGATCAACTTTACGTTCTGGCCACCTATACAGCAATGTTGCAACTACGCAAGAAATTAAGCGATGGCGGGTACATCAAAGCAGGCTTTTAGGCCGCGTATGCTTTCTACGACAGTGTGGGAAGGAATGCTAGGCAAAGAATCCTTTGCCGTGCTAAACGCCGCAATCTCCGGCCAGATGGGGTGGCGACGCGTAGCTAGAGCAGTGACGGCGCTTCGAGCCCAAAAACCGGTTTCGAAGTCGCCTAACTAGATCAGTCGCTGTGTTGTTTGCACAGCTGGGCCCCATCTGGCCGGAGATTGCTCCGCCTTAGCACTGGGATCTTTAAATTCAACAGCAGATTGTCTATAACAAAATGAAAGACGAACGGTTTTCCGTACTCCAAATACTACGGACAATCGCTCGTCTTTTTTTGCAACTATAAATCATGTCCCAAAACTTTATCAGTTATACAGCAGGCATTGTTTTGAAATCACTTAAAAATCGGGCTATCAAAGCATCCCGCTTTGCCAAAAAAGCCGGATTTGGTTGGGGGTGAACCCGATTGGTCAAGACAACCAATGCCAATTGATCATCAGGTTGAATCAGCCAAAAAGTGCCCGTATAGCCAGTATGATAAAGCCATAGTCGGCCTTGACCATCGCGCCGCAAGTCCCATCCGAGACTGCGGCCTAAGTGATGCTTTGTCCAATCCTGTGTGAGATCAGCCGCATGCGCGGGCCAGCTTGCTGATTGGCGGTTGCCAAAAAAGTATTCGGTGAAAGTTACTAGATCGGCCAACGAAGCAAATAAGCCAGCTGCACCGCTATGCTTACCAAGAATGGCGCTCTTGGGATCATGGACAACGCCTTGCCGCAACCCGACTGCCGGACTATACGTTGTTGGAACGCATTGTTGTGAATCAGGTTGAAAAGTAGCTTGCGGTAAGGCTAGTGGCTGTATCACTTGCCGCGTGATGAGTGTTTGAATTGGCTGATGATATACCTGTTCCAAAGCCCAGCCAACCAGCAACAAATTCACGTCGCGATAAACCACTTGACGATCCACTTCTTCGGTAACAGTCAGTTGCGTCATCAACGCCTGTTTCAGCGCCGGGGCTGGCAAGGCATTACGGTGCGGAATATAGCCTTCCAGTCCTGAAGTATGCGTGAGTGCCTGTCGAAAAGTGGTTGTGTGTGGGAAATCTTGCAAGAATCGGTGTAGCGGCATATCCGGCGAAACCAAGCCTTGGTCCCATGCTTGCAAGAACACCGTGGTAGTTCCTATCACCTTCGTCAAAGATGCCACGTCGTACAGCATATGCGGCTGCAAAGGCGCAGGTTGCGGGAACCACTGTGCTTCGCCACTGACCGCCGTCTGCACCGTTTTACCCGTCAATAATGCCACACTAAAACCCGGCATTACCCGGGCTTTTGTCCATGTCTTCAGTTCATCCGTCACTGTTTGAAAATCCATGCTGGCCTTCTCTCTGATGTACTGACCATTATCACGAATCACGCCACCCGAAACCACAGCGTTAGGCGATTAGGACCAGCAATCATCAAAAATTGATTGTCTTTATTATAATCGTAATCCGTTAAACCTGCCGCATCAAGGTTCATCAAAATGTTTTCCATAGCGTGCTGATCTGGCAAGATAAAACTCACATAATCCAAACCATACATATCCGGCGTCGGCAACGCCAACTTAGCATCCAGTCTTAAGTTAATGCCAATGTGGTGCCGATAATCCCCTGCCGCTAAAAAAACCTCATTTGGATCATGGCTAGTCTTTTCGCGAAAACCCAATCCCTGTTCAAGATAATGACTTGTCGCTGGTAAATCGGACACCCGAAATTGGACATAACCAATCGTCGTACCAGATGGCAATCGATCATATTCCCGAGCGGCATGTTTGCCAATGGTTGCCGGGTCAATCGACTGAAGCGTTTCGTCTTCCCAGTTATATTGTCGTTCTTCTTGATACTGTTCAATCGCGCGATCAATGGTGAAAGCGACCCCGTTGCCTTCGGGATCATGGGCAATGAAGCCTTCCCGGTAACCTGTCTGAAAGGCGGTCATTACAGTTTGATCCTTAGCCACAATGCGATAAGCCGAACCTAAGGCACCTGGATTCGGTAACAAAATGGCAAAATGATCCAAGCCAGTCACCGGCTGTTGTGCCTGCAGCCCTGTAATTTGATGCAACACCACTAAAACCTGTTGATTAAGCCGGGTACCTAAATAAATCGTTGACCCATTTTGCCGTAGCAGATCTAACCGCGCAACCTGCTGATACCATTGACTCACCAACGTCAAATTCGCCACTTTAAGCGCGACAAAATCCACTCGCGTCTCTTCTGGCAATATGATTCCTGTCATTTTAATCTGCTCCTTCTTGAACACGCAAACAGCGTTCATCTCCCGCTGTTTACATAACTGAGAACAGCATAATGATTCGGTTCAATTTTTGCCAACAAAACGCTTGATTTGGTGATTCAATTCGCAAGTCAACTCAAAAAGTGCTGGCCATCGCGAAAGTCGGCTTCTTCAACAAAACTAAGTTGCGAAATTCACAAATGTTTTTTAGAGTTAAGTGTGACGTCATGTAAAAACATGACATAGAAAGGCGCAAGTATTTGATGAAAATTTTGGGGATATACGGTGGTCAAGATGCTAATGGCCTCACCGCCAGCTTAGTCAAAGAAGTCCTGGCCGGCGTTGCAGCGCCCGCCACAACTGAGTTTGTCGATTTGAATCAATATCAAATTCATCCTGACAAACCTGAGACCACAAATCCAACGCTGGATAAACTCGCAGCCAAATTAAAAGCTGCTGATGTTTGGGTATTAGGTACACCAACCTATTTTGGCACTGTCGCTGGTCAATTTAAGCAACTGCTAGACTGTATGCGCCATCGCATGACGCGAATGACTCATAAAGGTGACACCTTGCCTGGGCAATTTAAGGACAAGCATTATGTCAGTGTCACCAGTTGTTTTGCCACCGGCTTGGACAATACGTTCACGCACCAAACCGATGCGACCTTGGTTGCGATTGACAAAGCCATGACAGCAGCAGGTGTCCATAAAATAACAGAACTGGTTTTACCGCATACTTGGGGGATGACCTCACTGCCACTGGCAAAGGTCAATCAAGCCCACCAACTCGGCGAAAAATTAGGCACATTTAAGAAAAAGGATGATGAAACCGTGAAACGATACTTCTTATTATTCGGCATGATTGCTGTGATGGCGCTGGCGACGATGGGCATTCAGTTACTTTTACCTGGCATCGCCACCAACTTCTGGTGGCGCTATGTCAGCTTCGTGGTAATCTTCTTTGTTCTGTTAGCCTGCCTACTGCACTACGCGACCTTCATGCGCCACAAGCGGCGCTGAAAAGTTAAGATGTTTCAACGTTCACCATTGCCAAACAAAAGACGACTGATTTTCAATTGCGGAAAATCAGTCGTCTTTGTTTTTCATAGATAGTCAGGAAAAATTTAAAAATCCTAGTGCCAAGGCGGAGCAATCGTAGGCCAGATGGGGCTCAGCCGTGGAAACAACACAGCGACGGTCCTTGGAGCTGATGTTGTTAGGCGACTTTGAGATCGCGCTGCTTTTTGCGAGCTCAAAGCGCCGTCACTGCTCTAGCTACGCGTCGCCACCCCATCTGGCCGGAGATTGCGGCGTTTGGCACGGCAAGGAACTTTTAGCCTAGCACCCGCCTACGATTATTCGGAATTTAACGAATCACAAGTCCTACAAGGAAATTATGGCTCACGCTCGTCCCTACAAATCAGCCCTAAATAGCAACATTGCCGCTAAATTGACTGTTATACAGATCAGCGTAGAAGCCGTTTTTGGCCATGAGTTCATCATGGTTGCCGGTTTCAACAATCGAACCATGATCCATCACGATGATGTTGTCAGCGTCGCGAATCGTGGAAAGTCGATGTGCAACAACAAAACTGGTGCGATTCGTCAACAGTCGGTTCATGGCATGCTGAATATGAATTTCAGTTCGGGTATCAACTGAACTGGTTGCTTCATCAAGAATCAGAATCTCAGGATCGGCGACAAACGCACGCGCAATCGTCAGCAATTGCCGTTGCCCTTGAGAAATATTTGAAGCCTCTTCATTCAGAATCGTGTTATAGCCATCTGGCAACTGCCGGACAAAGTTATCAACATGCGCCGCCTTGGCAGCCGCAAGCACTTCATCGTCTGTCGCATCTTCTCGACCATACTTCAAATTATCCCAAATGGTACCGGTAAACAGCCACGTATCCTGAAGCACCATAGCAAAATGCGAGCGAACTGCCTCTCGCTTCATATCACGCGTGTCTGTCCCGTTCAAGCGAATCGAACCGCCACTGATGTCGTAGAAACGTTCCAGCAAGTTGATGATTGTGGTTTTGCCGGCCCCAGTTGGTCCAACAATGGCCACCATTTGCCCTGGTTTCACTTGCAAATTGTAATCCTTCAACAGCAGCATATCCGGTGTATACCCAAATTGTACGTGATCCATCACTAATTTGTTCGGATCATTTGCGACTGCTGGCACACCAGACGGCTCGTCTTGCATGTCCTGTTCGTCCAGAACAGCAAAGATTCGTTCGGCACTGGCAATCGTTGACTGAATCGTGTTAGCCAAGTTGGCCAATTGTGAAATCGGCTGAGAGAACTGTTGCATGTATTGCAGGAAAGCTTGCACATTCCCCAGTGTAATGGCACCGTTGGCAACTTCGATACCACCCATGATTGCTACAAAAACATAACCGATGTTGTTCAGGAAGATCATGAGCGGCATGATAATCCCAGAAACAAACTGGGCTTTCCAAGCCGCATTATAAAAGGCTTGGTTCTGACCTTCAAAATCGCGGACTTCATCGTCTTCACGGTTGAAACTCTTGATGATGACTTGGCCGCCATAAGTCTCTTCAACTTGGTTATTCAGCAACCCTAAGGCTTTCTGCTGAGCAGCGAAGAACCTTTGTGACTTAGGCGCAACGATCCCGACCACAATCAGGCCAAGCGGAATCGTCACCAAAGCAATCAGCGTGAGTTTCCAAGAGATCGTCAACATCATCCAGATCGTCCCGACAAACATCACAGCACTTGTCACCATTTGTGTCAGACTTTGCTGCAAAGTTGAGGCGATATTGTCCATATCATTAATCGCCCGCGACATGATATCACCGTTGCTGTGCGTGTCGTAATACTTAATCGGCACAGTTTTCATCTTGTACTTCAAATCTTTTCGCAGTTGATAAACCGTGTTCTGCGAAATTCGGGTCATAATGAACTGCTGCAGGAAACTGAACAGTGCACTGCCCAAATACAAAACTAGGACGATTAAGATAATCTGTTTGATCTTGTCAAAATCAACTGGATAAGTGCCAACTGACATGCCAGCTTTTTGTTCAGCTTGCCCCTTCATGACGCCTTTAAAAATTTCAGTTGTGGCTTCCCCTAAAATTTTCGGCGTGCGAATCTGAAAGACGGTTGAGGCAATCGCCAAAACCAGTACGGCAATGATCCCAATCAGCCGATTGCGCATGTAACCAAACAAACGCGCCGTCGTGCCCCAGAAATTCTTCGGCTTTTCAACGAGACCGGCACGGCCGCCTGGACCCATCCGAGGGCCGGACGGCTGCTTCGTGGTTTCAGACTTTTTTTGATCTGCCATTATTGCTCGTCTCCTTCCCGAATCTGTGACTTGATAATCTCCTGATAAGTCGTGTTGGTGGCCTTCAACTCAGCATGTGTCCCCTTGCCGACCATCTTACCTTCATCCAACACGACAATCGTGTCCGCATCGGCGACGGTTGATACTCGCTGACCAACAATGACAACGACTTTTGTCTGGATTTTAGCATCGGCCTTTAAAGCGGCCCGCAAATTAGCATCGGTTTTAAAGTCTAGCGCAGAGAATGAATCATCAAAAACATAAACAGATGCATCCTTGACCAAAGCACGCGCAATGGCTAACCGTTGACGTTGCCCGCCAGAGAAATTACCGCCGCCTTGTTCAACTTGATAGTCCAGGCCTTCTGGATTGGCCGCGATGAAATCTTTAGCTTGGGCAATTTCAAGGGCATGCCAGATTTGATCATCGGTTGCCTCATCATTCCCATATTTCATGTTATCGCGCACCGTTCCGGTGAAAAGATTGGCTTTCTGCGGTACGAAAGCCACAGCTTCATGCAGCTTCTTCAAATCAACGGCTTTCACGTCCTCGCCGTCAACTCGAACATGCCCTTTTTCCGCATCGTAAAACCGAGGAATCAGATTGACCATCGTCGTTTTCCCACTCCCGGTTCCGCCAATAATCGCCAGCGTCTCACCACCAGTGACCTGCACATCAATATCACTCAAGGCTGGCTCTTCCGCATGGTGATAACGGAATTGGACGTGATCAAACTGCAGTGCAGGATGAGTAGTGTCTAACGACTTTGGTGAGGTTGGCGTCGTAATCCGACTATGTTGATCCAAAACTTCATTCAAACGAACCGCAGAAGCCTGCGCCCGCGGAATGAACACAAAGATCATAGAAAGCATCATGAAACTCATTAAAATCTGCATTGCATACGTCATGAACGCAATCAGATTCCCAGTTTCAAGTGCTTGTTGCGCGATCAAATGGCCGCCCCACCAAGTAATGCCAATGTTCGTGCCACTCATAATCAACGTCATCACTGGGAAAACCGCAGCGATGATTGAAAAGACCTTCACGGCATTGTGCGTGTAATCTTGGTTAACCGTTTCAAACCGATTTTGTTCAAAATCATCTTGACGGAAGGCACGAATGACCCGAACGCCAGTCAACCCTTCCCGGAAAACTAAGTTAATGTTATCGGTCTTCTTCTGCATAGCCTTAAACAACGGCACAGCAAAATACATAATAATCAATAGGAAAAAGGCTAATAATGGCAGACTAATCAAGAAAACCATGGTCAGGGTATGACTCTTTTGATAAGCCAAAAAGCTTGCCCCGATGAGCATGATTGGTGCCATGATCATCATTCGCAAGATCATCATCCAAACATTTTGAATTTGGGTGACGTCGTTCGTTGTCCGGGTGATCAAAGAGCTTGTGCCGACCTTGTCCATCTCATCATGAGAATAGTTAATGACCTTGCGATAGACGTCGGAACGTAATTTTTGTCCCAGTTTTTGCGATGTCTGCGACGCAAGAAAAACATTTCCCACGCTCGCAAGAATACTGAGCAAGGCAAACAGGATCATTTTCATCCCGGTTGCCCAAATGTAATCAATATCGCCTTTGGCAACCCCGTTGTTAACAATATCGGCTGTCAAGTTTGGTAAGTACAGGTTGCTCATCACCTGAACGATCATGAACAGGACGGCGCCGATGACGGCCCAGCCAGACATGCGTTTTTTTGCAAGCTTAAGCATAATTTCCTCCTAACACGTGCATTAGATCGCAATTGCGGTCGACCGTCTTGCACAATTTAATGACGTTCCCCTTCACTGGCAACGCCGTACTGCAACCAGTCCAGAATTTGATTGGTGCGTTGCTTCAACTCAGCAACGGTCACCTCTTTACCTTTAGTCTGGCGTGAATAAAAATAGCCGATTGTCTGCATGAACATCCCGACAATCTGACGAATGAGCAAACTGACATCATCGTCGCTTTTGATTCGTAACTGACGACGATCAATATTTGCCAGCAAATACTGATGAATCTCATGATGCCCACGGGGCCGCTCAGCTAAAGGTGATCCGGCCATTTTTGAGGCACTGTGGAAATCCATATGCAAAAAGACATTGCGATAAAGTGCTGCATGCGGACCTTGAACCAGCGCATCAATCGTCAGCCCAAAAAATTCTGACATAGCGGCAAAAAGATCCCCGTGATGTTTGGCCATCACCTGTTGCAAAGCAGCAACTGCGCGATGCCGCACTTGTTCCAATAAATAAAAATAAAGATCGGCTTTGTCATCAAAATATTGATAATAACTACCGCGCGGAATCCCTGCATCCTTTATAATATGACTAATACTAGCATCATTAAATGGTGCGCGGGCAAACTCTTTATTAGCGGCATCCATTAGACGTTTTTGCTTTGCTTCCGGTAACCGAAAAAACGTTGGTTTCGGCATGACGGCCTCCTTTCACGGATATGACAATTTGTCATGTGACAAGCTGTCATTATAGTCGCGGTTGTTTTAAAATGCAATCAAAAAACGACAAATTCAGTCGAAGGTCTGAGGTTGTCGTTTTAACAAAATTCTTATTATTGGAACATGACTGGTTGCTGTTAAATAACCATTCAGTCCAAGAAATCACTTTGGCGACTGATCCGAGGCAGCATCGGGTGCCGTTGATGTTGCTGAGCCGCGAAGTGCCAAAATGTCGCGTTCACGAGTTAAATTAACGCCGCGCACCTGCCACTGCTTCTCTGTGATGTCAACCCGCGTCACACTGGTATTCTTCAACAGCATAAACGGCAAGTCCTCTGGCGCCAGCTGATAAATCAACGCACTCAGTAACATACCATGTGAAACAACTAGAATGTCACTGTTATCCGGGCTTTGGGCGATCACTTGGGTAAAAGCCTGGTGGGCACGAGCAATCAAATCTGGTAAGTCCTCTGCCTGATGGGTCGGATCTGCTTCTCGAATTGACCGCACGAGTCCAGCAAAACGCTCCGACCCGCGCCAAGCCCGAAAAGCGGCAGCCACCCCAAATTGACGAATCGTGCGGGTGATGACGGCGTTACCAGAATCACCTTCTAAGCCGCCAAAATAATATTCCCGTAAGGCGGACAATTGAATCAATGGCGGTTGCGGCTGATGACCAGCAATAATCCGATGAGCGGTTTCAATTGTCCTGCCGCGATCACTGGTAAAGACTTTTGCAAAAGGCACTGGCCGTAGCAACTCGCCTAATCGGTCGGCAGCGGCGCGTCCCTTAGCCGTCAACGCCGCATCTGTGATGCCTTGCAATTGTCGTGCCGCATTCATAGGCGTTTCGCCATGTCTAACCAAATATAGCCTTATCGTCATGTCTATCACTCCTTCAGTCCGTGCACCTATGCCATCTCATCATCATTGTCGCATCCGTGACTGTCCAGTGCGCATTCTCGCTTAACGCACACACTTCTCCTTTCCATGGTATCATGAAACCCGTAAGCATTTCTGAATGGAGGCCTTTTTTGTGATCAACGCAGCCATCATGATACTGGCATATGCCCATGCCCATCCGCAAAGTTATCAGGTTCGCACGGTACCTTATCAAAATGTCGCCAGTATTCTTTTAGACGACCGTGTGTTGTTTCCTGAACAATCACTCTTTTTCCCACCAAATCGGTTACGGGTTATCCGTTTGCCAGAACATTTTGCATTCAATAATCCTGAGTTAGGCGCATGGTTATTAAGCCTGCTGCCTGAATTGAGTGAAGACGCTGAGCAGGCTTCAACTAATAATATGTGGTTAACCACGAGCCACCTGACCAAGGCACGGCGCCTGCTCATTGAGGTGTCATTTGAATAATGCTGTCAAAGCCGTCTTCACCCGTGGCCTGCGCGCGGTGCTGATGGCTTTCTTCCTTTTCATCGCACGCGCTTTTTTAACTTGGCCATGGCTGTCCTTCATCATCGGCGCTTTTCTGCTTTATGGTTGTCTTTGTTTTGGCTACGCTGCCTTTTTAGCTTGGACCCAGCGCTCATAACCGGGATTAAAATGATTTAGACGAAAAAAAGATGCTGTGAACAAACAAGTATGTCTGTTCACAGCATCTTTTAATATCGCGCTTGGGTAGATAGGGATCGAACCTATGATTATGGATTCAGAGTCCACTGCGTTACCACTTCGCTACTACCCAATAACTTAACAACGAGTAATATCTTAAAAAATTTTTGCGCACTTGTCAACGTCTTTTTTTATGAAGGTGCAAAATACCTGATTCTGGCGTAAACTATTACCAATACTTAAGAAGTGAGGCGCAAGAATGAAAATTGAATCTGCATGCACCTCGATTCTGGTCGGTAAGAAGGCCAGCATCGATGGTTCAACGATGATCGCACGTAACGACGACACCTTCAGTCCCCTAACACCACAACGTTTCTATATGCACGCGGGCTGGAAAGGCGAGAAATCGCTGCACGTTAAATCACCTTTGAACGGTTTCGAAGCAGACTTGCCGGAGAACGGCTATCGCTATAATGCTGTCCCAAATGTTGAGAACGATAAACTCGGTGATTACGAGGAAAGCGGGATCAACGAACGCAATGTCGCGATGTCAGCCACCGAAAGCACTTACGGCAATGAACGGGCGTTGGGGTTTGATCCGTTGGTTAAAGATGGGCTTGATGAAGACTTGATCGTCAACATGGTGCTGCCATTCATCGAATCTGCTCGTCATGGGGTTGAGTATCTGGGTCAACTCATCAAGCAATACGGCTCTCCTGCTGGCAACTCGGTGTTGTTTTCCGACAAAGATAATGTCTGGTATATGGAAATCGTGACTGGCCATCATTGGGTTGCACAGCGCATCCCTGATGATGCCTACGCGATTGCTGCTAATCAGGTTGCTATCCAGCAAGTTGACTTTGATGATACCGACAATTTTGTCTGGAGTGAAGGTATTCAAGAATTCGTCGATGCGCATCACCTGAACACCGACAAAGAAGGTTGGAACTTCCGCCACATTTTCGGCACGATGAATGAAAAGGATCGTCACTACAACACGCCGCGTGTGTGGTATGGTCACAAAATTCTGAATCCAGAAATCGAAGCTGATCCCGAATCAGCCGAATTGCCATTCATCATGCATACCGATCACCTGATCAACCGTGAAGACATTGCCCAAATCCTCGGCAGCCATTACAACGAGACACCATTTGATCCTTATGGTCATGGTAGTGATGCCGATCGTTTCCGTTACCGGCCAATCGGCTTGAACCGTACGCAAAATTCACACATTTTGCAGCTACGCCGTGATGTCAATGAAGGACTTGCTGCCATTATGTGGCTAGCGATTGGCATGCCGACTTTCAGTCCGTATGTACCGTTTTATTGCAACGCCAACGATACAGATCCAAGCTACTCTAAAACGCCGAAAACATTCGATATTGATGCCGATTCAGCTTACTGGCTGCATCGCCTCTTGGATGTGTTAGTCGAAGCGCATTACACCCAGTTTATTCAAGCAGATCGCGATTATTTAACTGCCCTGAATCGTGACTATCGTGAAATGATCCAAGCCACCGACGACGGTGCCAAGGATCTTGGGGATAAAGAGTTGACGCAGTATTTAACTGAAGCCAATTACAAGTTAGTTGATCACACCAAGCAAGCTACTAAAGCTTTGATTAACAACTATGTCATGGAAAGTTTAAAACTGTCGAAGTTAACGTTTAATATGGATAAAAATCTTTAAGTTATAAGCGAATGACATCAAGCGGTCCGAATCTTGCGGCCGCTTTTTTGCTGACAACTTCTTACAACCGATCCGGCATACCTCACCCAAATGGCAATCAAAAGGAGGCATTGATCGCTATGTCAAAATCTCGTATCGAAGCGTTTAGCGATGGCGTGTTTGCCATTTTAATCACTATTTTGGTGCTTGAATTTCATCCCGTTGCTGGCCGACCAGGGACGCTGTTGCACCAAGTAACCGGACAAATGCCATTATTAATCACTTACCTCACCTCTTATTTTTACGTCGGTACCTTGTGGCTTTTCCACCACGACTACTTTACTCATGTTAAGAGAACCACCACGGCGCTGAATATTTTGAATCTCATCCTGTTATTCACCGCAACGTTAATCAACTACAGCATGTCACTGGTTGCAATGGCGTTACGAACCTTGAATCATGCTGACATGCAGGTAGCGTTTATTGTCTACGACATTGTCGCTCTCTTAATTTCGCTTTCTTATTGGTTGATTTATCATTATCTAAGCACCCATCCACAACTCACCGATCATGGCATCACCAGTCCTACACAACGTATCGATCCGTTAATCAGTGGCTTAATTTATGGTAGTTCCATTTTGGTCAGTTGGCTGAACGTTTGGATCGCTGGCGTCTTGCTACTTCTTGGTATCGTCTTCCATTTCATCGCTTATTTACGCATGCGCCTGCCTGCTATGCATTAAGGTTTTGGGACATGTTGCCAAGTCCCTATTCTTTTCCTTTTCTGACCCACAAAATGTGTCTGCGTTTATTTTCAATCATGAAAGCATCCCCCAAAATAGGTTTGACCGCCCGATCACACTTGACGTAACATGGCATTATTGTCTTAAACACAGGCAGCAAGCGGCTCCGTGCCTTGCAATTATTTTAAAAAGGGGGCGTTACCCTTGGTGCGCGAAATTCAGTTACGCTGGTTACTGACAGGTGCCTTACTTAGTAGCATTGGCATGAGTTTCATCTGGCCTTTAACCAGCATTTATTTGCATAATCGCCTAGACATTTCGCTAACTGTCATCGGTGTCGTTTTACTGCTAAATTCGCTTGGGAGCGTCGTCGGCAGTATCATTGGCGGACGTCTGTACGACCAAGGCGACCCCTACCGCCTTGCTTTGTTTGGTGTGGGGCTCACCGGCTTGGTCTTGATCGGTTTGACCTTGTGGCACGGCTGGCCAGCCTACAGCATTTGGCTGACCTTACTGGGCATTGGCTCCGGGTGGAACATTACGATGGTGAATTCACTCGGCACAAGCATCCGGTCAAAAGACGGCCGCTATGTCTTCACGATGCTCTACTTTGCGCAAAATGTCGGTGTTGTGGTTGGCACTGCGTTGGTTGGGTTTGTTTATGATATCAGCATTACCCTACTTTTTTTGATTGCGGTTGTGTTATATGGCATTTTCTTTGGGATCGTGCTAATCAAATTCCGACCGGCGGCAAAAACAGCGCAACCGACACGAAAAGAAACGACGACCGAAACACCAAAGCCGAGTTTGCCTGGTGCAAACAAGCTGATGTTGACCACTTTCTTTTTTGCCTTGCTCATCTTTTGGCTCATGTATCAACAATGGTCATCCAATTTGTCCGTCTACATGACTGGACTAGGCATTCCGTTACGCAATTACAGTTTCCTGTGGACCTTGAATGCCGCTTTAATCGTCGTCATTCAACTCTTCTTAAACTGGTTCAACGAACACGTCAACGGCATTCAGATTATCTATCAAATTCTTTTTGGTCTCGTGATGGTTGCCATCTCATTTCTCATTCTGATCACCGCGCACACATATGCGCTTTTCATGATCGCAATGATTGCTTTGACAACTGGCGAAGCGACCGCATCCCCTGCTATTCCTGCACTCGTTAACGATCTGACTCCGCGTGAAATCAAAGGCCGCTACCAAGGTTTCGTCAATTCTTGGGGTTCCGTTGGTCGCGCACTCGGGCCATTATTCGGCGGGCTAATCATCGACTGGCTCAGCTATCGCAGTTTGTTCATCATTGCCGCAGTCGGTGTGTTTGCGCTAGTCGCTGTGCTTATCGTTGTTTGGATCCGAACTCGGCGGCGATTGGTGCGATATCAGTAATCCGAATCGAACTACTTGGAAACGCAGGCTTAAATCCATTTATCGAAAAGCTACGGCGTTGTCTGACGAATTGAATTGGGAATGCACTAGAAGATGCCTTACCACGAACCTTTTAGGAAAATAAGCGCCACTAAAAAATCAGGTCGTGGGTTCTCGCAAGTGCGAAAGTCCACGACCTGATTTTATGCAGCTTTGTTGTCTGTTGAATCCTTCAAGTTCTTAATAGCCTCTTCAACCGTCCGACCAGTTCCAAAATGGTTCTGATCATGTGCGTCAATTGCTACAAACAACTGGTTTTTAGTGTCTAATTGTAATCGATATTGCATCATGATGATCGCCTCGCTTAATCAAACTTCTGGCCTGCCAAAGCCTTCAAGCAGGCTCTACCTTTATCATAGAACTTATGTCAAGGCAGTTTCTGGATCAGTAACAGCCTTTGACAATCAATGATTGACGCGCCTTATCAAATGCGTGATATTAACACAATTAATAATGAGCATGCTAAACTCAAAAAAGGAGGTAATTGCTTATGCAAACAAAAAGAAATATCAACTGGTTTCATCTCATTTTGAGCATCGTCGTCGTTGAGCTTATTGGGTCCCTTTCCGGTCTACTCGCAGGTAATATCAGGGGCATCTATACATCCTTAAAGCTGCCGCCACTTTCACCACCAGCCGCTGTCTTTGGACCAGTATGGATCATCCTCTACTTATTAATTGGCGTTGCTGGTTACTTAGTCATCAAAGACACGACATCGCGTACCCAAAAAACCATCAATCTCAGTCTTTTTGGCAGTCAACTGCTTCTAAACTTCATTTGGAGCATCGTGTTTTTCGGCGGCAATAGCTATTGGCTCGGACTGATCATCATTATAGTGCTTGATTTGGTTGTCCTTGCCTGCATACTCGCCTTTCGCAATGTGAATAAACTGGCAGCCTACCTGTTTGTGCCATACTTTGTTTGGATTTTATTCGCTACCTATTTGACGTTAGGAGTAGCGATGATGAATTAGTGGCTTGCTGGCCAATATTTTAAAATAACTACGCAACTAAGATACTAAAAGAAGCTAGCCACGAGGGTTAGCTTCTACACCAGTCTTCCAGACCGTGTCGAGGTCATCGGGGTACCCTCCCGATGGCCTCTTTTCAATATTTATAATGTATCAACAGTGACTTTTTTGTCAACTTTAAGGTTAAATTTGTGTGATCTACGCTGGTTACTCTGACTGGTATATTGCGAAGCGTCTTGGTTACACCAGTTTAAAGGAACTTCACCGCATGTACGGCCATGTCTTCACGCAAATGCAGGCCGAAGCTGACACCAAGTTGCGGGTGTCAATCGGTCAAGAGTATCTTGGAAAAAAAGGGACAAAGTAGTAAAAATGCCTTCAAAAGACTGAAAACATCATCGGTCGCCACATTCCGTGCTGGACGCTGGATTCAGCGATCATTAGGGGACTTCTAAAAACTCAATGCATTTATCACCGCCCAAAACCCTTGAGGCACAATAGTTTCCACGTTTCAGGGGGGATTTGCCTTTTTCCACGAATACTTGTTCGTGAAAGTCCCCGATCAATGCCCCCTAAGTTATCCCTTTTAGTCCTTTCTCCCAAAACAAAACCCCCGAAACACCATTCTAAAGGCATTTCGAGGATTTCATTTGTTCTTATTTGTTCTATTTCTCACCCGTACGGGATTCGAACCCGTGTTTCCGCGCTGAGAACGCGGCGTCTTAACCCCTTGACCAACGGGCAATGAGTGGCGCTTAATATCGTACCTAAATTATTCTACAGGAAAGTGCGAAAATGTCAAATACATTTTGACAGCACTTGGTGTCAACTGATGCGGGTTTTCGCTTTTTCCTGTCAGTCATTTTGGCTAATGATAGATGATGCCACTCGTGTTGCTAATAAAGTTTCTTTTGAGCCGATTGATAGTCTTTGAATGCCCCGATCGTCAACTCGCGATCATGTTGGGTCAGAGCAAGCATGTCGCCTTTCAAGCCGGCATTGATGAAATCATAGATAGCGGCATCGCGAAAGCCAATTGCCGCAGCATCGTCTGCTGTGTTGCCATAGTATACCTGCTTAATGTTGGCCCAGATAATGGCGCTGAGACACATGGGACATGGCATGGCAGATGTGTAGAGTTCACAGCCGGTTAAGTCATGTGTGCCAAGTGCCTGGCCAGCTTTTCGAATCGCCGTGATCTCGCCATGGGCGGTTGGGTCGTGATCAACCAGCACTTGATTATGCGCGCGGCTGACAACTTTACCATCTTTGATGATCACACAACCAAACGGACCGCCATCGCTACCATTGACGTTTGCCTTGGCTTCTTCATTGGCCATTGCCATAAATTCTTTTCGATACATAAGCGATTCCCTCCAAAAAGACAGTACTCACCACGCCAAAAATTCACTAGCGAGCATTTTCTTGATGGCATCCGAATGATTAGATGCCTTATATCCCAAAATCCACGACAACTTAAGCCTTGATCTGATTAACCAAATCCGCAACAACTGCGTGCGCCAATTGACTAGTAGCTGGTGACACCGGGTTTTTCCCTTCTGGATCCGCCACAGCCTGAACAAAGGCCTGAACCATTGGCTGAAAACCGCGCGTTGTTAACATCGGCTGCCAATCAGGCGCGAATGTCTGCGTTGCCCCGCCACGTCCGTAAACGACGAGTTGATCAAGATTCTGCACACGCTGAACGCCACTTGGAGCCGCAACCTGAGCTTCTTCAAGATTGGTACCTGCTTGTAAGTCAATCCCGGCTTCACCGCGGATGCCCGGTGCGGTGAAAATCACACTAGCTTGCTGCAGTTTACCATCATCGCCGGTATGCAATGAATATCGGGTATTTGGTTTTTCTGGATAGCCTGCCAACATTAAGGCCGTATCTACCGGATGAATAAAGAGATCCCACAGTGCATGTTCTGGATCGTCAGGGGCATCAATCCGATTTTTGTCAACGCGAACGCCTGTTTTATCATCGACTTCAGCCAAGTCCTGAATCATGGGCGCAAATCGTCGATTGAATCCAACCGTTAGCAGCACGTGCTGGGTATCGGCTAAATCATATAATTCATTGATTTGGCCCATATCTGTGGCAAGTGGTTTATCAACAAAAACGTTGACGCCTTTTTCCAGAAAATGTTTCACATACTGATAATGGGTTTCCGTTGGCGTGTGAATCATGATGGCATCGAGCGGTTGCGCATCCAAATCCTCTAAAGTCGTGCCCGCAATCGCAAGTCCGTCTTGTGTTGCCAATTGTTGCAATTTATCGTCGTTGCGGGTGCTCAGTACCCAGTGCACTTGATTCTGCATTTGTGTGTAAACTGGCAGATATGCTTTCTGCGCAATCGTACCAAGTCCCATGACACCAATCGTTAACATCGTTTCACCTGTTCTTTCATGACAAAATAATTTACTTTCACACTAGCACAGGCCCCTGTCAGGGTAAAGATAAGCATTCGTAATGATCCGCCTGCCTAACCAAATGCCACTATTATTAACACAGTATACCACTGGTCCTGTCCTTCTATTTTACGCCTCTCCGTTCTTAACGACCATTCAGCGACAACTTGAAAACTTTCAAAAAGAAGTTTACGGTTATTATGTAAACTAAAATAAAGTAGCCGCTTTTGTACGCTTCTTGAGCCTACACGGATCGTCACACCAAACGCGAGATGACAACTAGTCCGCTCTTCTTTTTTCTACTCAAATTTAAGCGACGCCTAAAGCGACACAAAGTACCATTAATCATACAAGGAGGACTCGTTGTGAAACCTGCAAAAACTAAGTTTAGTGATGCCCCTGATGGCAGTATTCATCAATATGATCAGATTTTGAAATATTTTAATGATCAACCAGCCGATCAAACGAAACCGCGTGGTAATCGGATCACATTTGTCACAACCGGCATTATCGGTTTTGATGGCGGTCAAACAACGATGCTGCATCTAGGTACGCTGCTGGCCAACGCCGGTTACGATGTCTACTATTTAAGCTATGTCCCACAAAGCCAAGACGAAATGATTCAGAATGCTGAATTTAATTATCCCGGTTACAAAGGAACCTGTCTGCCAATGGGCGAACTTGAGTCCCATCGTTCCGATATTTGGGTCGCCACGTTATGGGAATCCGTTTATGTGATCAAGAACAAACCGGGGTACAAAATGTATTTTGTTCAAGATTACGAACCGTATTTCTATCCATATGGCGATCGCTATCAGATGGCGCGACGAACTTACAGTCTAGGTCTGCACATGGTATCGCTTGGTCCATGGTGTGCCCACATGATCACCATGCATTGCAAGGTTCACAGTCCTATTGATGTGATTAACTTTCCTGTCGATGTTGCACGGTATCCATTCAAGGAACGCGACATGACACCTTATGAACAAAAAAAACAAATCAAGCTTGCTGTCTATACCAAGTGGAGCAGCCCGCGGCGCGCACCCATCAACATTCAGATTGTCCTCGAAAATTGCCGCCAGTTACTGCGCGCCAAAGGAATCGATCTCAAAATTCAATACTTCGGTACCGGCCGCAGCAAACGATTCATCAATGGTGAAAACCTTGGTAAGCTGACTCCCCCGGAATTAAATCGACTTTACCAAAGTGCTGATTTCGGGATCGCGCCATCTATGACCAATTTTTCGCTTGTCCCTTATGAAATGATGAGCACTGGCCTGCCTCTCATTGATTTTAAGGAAGGCACAGGAAGCTACTTCTTGAAAGACGGGACCTATTTTGCCAGTCACCTTGATGAACGAGATCTGGCCAAAACGCTTGCAAATGCTTGTGCCAACCCTGACACGATCAGCAACCAAGTCCAAAATGGTCAAGCCTTTCTTAAAACGATCGGCTGGGACCGGACTGAAAAAGACATGCTGGCGATCATTGCAAACTTGTATGCTAATGTCGATGTGGTCAAATCCTAAAAAAACTGACTGTGAAGCTAGCTCGGTGCTTGTCGCCGGGCTTTTTTTCTGGGAAAATAAACCTTGGAATAATCGACAAAAAACTTATTATGTTTAAACAACTAATGTCGATATTAAAACTTTGGAGGGAATAACATGTCAACACTGGGAAGTATTTTTGTGCTGCTCGGGCTAGTGGGACTCATATGGGGTATTGTCAGATTGATTCGGCAACGCAAACATCCGCTCACCAAGCGCTTAAACTTGATCATACTCGTTGGTGGGCTTGTCTTATTGATCGCTGGCGGACCGCTGGTAGATACGAAAGCCGCATCGGGATCACCACAGCAAACATCGTCAACCAGCAAAACCAAGGCGCTATCTGCCAAACAGCAGCGCCAACTCAAGAGCGAAAAAGCTCGTGGGAAAGTTTTACTGGCAGCGAAAGCCAAGAAGACATCTGAATTAAAAGCACTTCGCAAACAAGAGACCAGCTTAGAATCTGAAGTAAGTTCGCAAGTTGCTGCTTCCAGCGAAGCTGAGGCTTCATCGTCTAGAGCGGCATCTGAGGCAGCTTCCAAAGAAGCATCGGCGAGCCAAGTTGCCGCGTCTGAGCAAGCCGCCGCGGCCTCATCGCAAGCAGTTGCAGCTGCACAGGCAGCCAAACAAGCTGAAGAGGCTCAAAAGTCAGCCGCTAAGGAACAGGCAGCACAAACACAGCAGGCCACGACTAATGAAGGTGACATGAATACGGCTGAACAAGGCACCATCATCGGAAACAGCCGCAGCAAAATTTACCATGTGCCTGGTCAAGCTGGCTATCACATGAATTCAGCCAACGCGGTTTACTTCAATTCAGAAGCTGATGCACAAGCAGCTGGTTATCGAAAGGCCTTACGATGAGAAAAAATAAATTACTTCAACTTTTCATGCCGCTGGCCGTTGTTGTTCTTCTTCTCGGCGGTTGCAGTACAACTAATAGTCGTTCAGTAAAGTCAGCTGGCGATCCAGTTGCCAGCCAAACCAAGGCTAACAAAAAGACGCAGTCAGCTATCAGCAGCCTTGATTCAGAACTGACGGAAAAACGCAAAGAGATCACCGATCTCAAAGCCAAGTTAGCGAAAACACAACCTGCTGCAAGTGAATCATCAACAAGTGCTGCTGCCACGACAGCGTCCGATCTTGCCAATCTTGACTACACTGGCCAACAAGAAATCATTGTCAACAAAAATAATCCTGCATTCACTGATGCTGATCTATCTACTGCCAAAGGTGCTTGGGCAACTTATTCTGATCTCGATGGTCAAAATCGCGTGACAGATGCAAATGCGCTTTTAAATAAATCACTCATGCCAACAGCCAAGCGTGAACCACTCACATGGAACCCAACTGGCTGGCACAACAAGAAAACCGCGCATGGTTGGCTGTACAATCGCAGCCATCTTATTGGTTATCAATTAACCGGCGAAAACAACAACCCCAAGAACCTTATGACCGGCACGCAAACCCTTAATACACCACTCATGCTGGCTCATGAGATGGATATCGCTTATTACCTCAAACAAAGCACCAGCCATTATGTCCGCTACGAAGTCAATCCAATTTTCCGTGGCAATGAATTAGTGGCTCGTGGTGTTCAGATGCGTGCGCAAAGTATTGGTGATAATCAAGTCTATTTTAATGTTTACATTTTTAATATTGAACCTGGTTATACAATCAACTATGCTGATGGGACAAGCACTAAGAATTAAAATCTATCAGCGTCACTTAAAGCCGTTAGACGTCATAACAGTCGAAGCGGCTTTTTTGATTCAGTTTTTGGAGGTCCCTCATGACAAATCAAATCTTTTTTGACGGTATCCTGCTTCTTTTAACAATCGGTGCCATCACAGAAATAACTGGTGTCGTTAAAGTCATAAAAGCAAAACGTCCGACAAAAGGTGCCAATTCTTATCAAGTTGTCAGGTTATCGGCAAAAATGTTGAAAACATTTCCTGAAGAAATGAAACGGGCCGAAAAAGTCGCTTTGCTACTTCGCCTTAACCTATTCAGTCTGAGTGCCTGCATCGGTTTCCTGATTGCTGGCATCTACCAACTTAATGTCTACGCTGACCCAACAGTTTGCCGTGTAAGCGCTTGGCTAACGGTAATTGTCACCATCACTTTGATTTATCTAAGCTGTCAGTCATACACAATCTCACGTCACATGATGGAGAAGTATTTCGAAATATCACCGTCGAGCAAAGAAGACATTCTCCCCTTCTCACTTGAACAAGGTCACCGCAGTTTTATCGGTAGGATCACGGCCCTATTTGGCTTGTTAATCATGGAGGCAGCATTTGTGCTGATGGTGATTTTTTAGACTTAAACACATCATTGATACCACCCATGTACGCTGCTTTTTAAAATTGATACAATCTGAATCACTCCGTATAATAGGCACCAAGTACTGATGCAAAAAGAAGCTAGCCATGGATCGAAAACGTTTCTTGGCGACCCAGCTTCCATCATCATATGACATACACAAAAAAATGGAGGATTTAAAATGAAAATCATTAATGTCAAACTTGTCGTCAAACCAGATCGTGATGCAGCATATCGGCAATTCATCGCCGCTTTGGTCCAAGGTTCACGTGCGGAACAAGGGAACCTTAGCTACGATCACTATCAAAGTCTCACCACTCCGAATGAATATGAAATCATCGAACATTGGCGAGATGCTGAAGCGGTTGAAAGTCATAATGGGACGGCGCATTTTCAAAAGTTTTTGGCTGGAATCAATGAATTTCTGACTGAGCCTTTAGAAATATTGCGCATGAATGACCATGCTTAATTTTTCAATCAAACACCATAAACGATTGTTTGGACAATGTCATCGTTAAATCCTTAACCGTGCAAAGGCTGTCTTCGTACAGAGCAAGAAAGAGGCAAATCATGGACATGCCAACAATTGAAGCCTTAAAAAGGGCTCGCATTAAGTGGTTAGATGTATCGTTTTCTTATAAGGACAAGAACCACTTCATTGAGATTCGCACGCCGTTTCCAGACATGTTTCATGATAATATTTCTCTGGTTTCATACAAAGACGCTGATGGCAATTTGATGCTGAGTGATGACGGTTATACCATGGACGAACTTGGAACCTTAGGATTTGACACGAACACATCAGTTAAAAGAAAGAAGTATTTCAATGACACTCTCCTTTCCTTCGGCGTTCAATATGCCCCAACTGGTGAGCTAACCATCAAAATACCTTCCCTCTCCAAATATGCACAGGCAGAATTACAGCTTATTCAATGCATCACGCAGGTTGGCGATATGCTCGCAACTTCAAGAGATAGAACCAAAGACTTATTTCTAGAAGATGTTGTCAACTTCTTAATTAACAGCGATATTTCGGTCAATACGAATGTTAAAGACACAGGTCAAAGTGGCAATAACATCAACTTTGAAATTCTGATTGGTCGAACGAAAACAACCTCCGCTAAGGCATTAAAACTAGTGAATAATCCAACTGGAAATGCCTACAAAGAACCAATCTTTTCAATTACATATGTACGTTCATTTAATGATGAAATTAAGTTTTACTTGTTCGCAAACGACCTGGAACGTAATATTTCGCCAAGCTTTCAGTCGGCAGCAGAGGGTTACAATATCACGCTGTTGCCATGGTCTCAAAAAGCCAGTTGGATTGGTCAGTTGAGGCTGGCTTGAAGTAGCGTTGCCGAAACACTTTTCTAAGACCTAATAGCACTAACGGACACGAACTAGTTCGCAACAAGCGTTCTCAACCGCTGATATTAATATGCCAACTAGATATTGGGTCAATATATGGATATAGGCTTGATTTCGCGATGTCGTTTATCACCCGCTGAAATCACACCGTGTTTTTAGTCTATACACCAAAAGAAAGCCAGTACTGGCAATCCCGCGGACACAAAAAGAGCCTCAAAATTGGTACATAAATGTTTTGACCCTTTTGGCTATTCAGTCAAAATTCAGTCACGAACATTTACAACACAATTTTGAGGCTCTCATTTTTTCCTATCCAAACGACCTCAAACCCACGCTATTAAAGCCGTGCGTTCAATTCCTTGGTCATATCCTCATAACCCGGACGGCCGAGCAATGCGAACATGTTCTTCTTGTTGTGATTTGCTTGAGCACTGATTTCATAGGGTTTCAAATCGCCGGTGTAAAAGCAAAAATAGCTCTATATCAATTTCTTAGGTTTCATAATTTCGGATTCACTTCACCACAACTTCACCACGAATTACTTATATTTATATTATTGCATAAGTAAAAAAGCCCTCCACCCGCGTTAGCGAGCAGAGGGCTATTTTTGTTACCTGATATACAGACTTTCTCCTGGATGAATGACGCTGTAGATTGACTTGCCATTGTTAGCAGCCAGCGTGTACATGCTAATGCCGTACTTGCTGGCAATGCTCCAGAAGCTGTCACCAGAGCGGACCGTATAATACGTGTGGCTTACCGGTGAGGTGTATCCAGACGAACGCGAGCCATAGCTCTCCCCACCATTCACGCCCAAGGCAACATAATGATACCTGCCTGAGTAGCTGAGATAACGTGCCCAAACATATGTGCCACGGATATACACATGATCATACACAAGGATCTCACCCGGCACATAGCTGCCAACTGCTGTGTATCCTGTACCAGCACCAGTGCGGATGTTAACAGTTGTGGACGGCTTGAAAACACCAGTTTGCGCATAGTCGGTATCACTGGCTGCTGTTGAAGTAGACGGTTGCGATGGTGTTGCGGGCTGTGATGGCGCGACAGGTTGTTGACTGTAGCCATTATCGGTTACGCCAAGCAAGTCAACGTTGCCATCAAGACCGCCTGCCGCATGCATAGAAGTAAATTGGTAGAGCGCAATGCCGGGCATTGACGGGAATACACCATAATCTGGCAATGCCCGAATCTGATAGTCCGGATAGGCCGCGATCCACAGTGAATTGGGAAACTCCGCTAGAATGCGCTGATAGTCAACGTGTGCCAGTGTATACGGCTTGTAGCTGTAATACATTGGCGTATATCCCGCCTGCGCAATGCGCCGCATACCATATAGAATGGCATCGGTATTGGCAGCCATACTTGATGAGGCACCGTCCTCATAATCAAGAGCAACAATAGAACCTTTCGGCGTTAGAATCTTGGGAAGGAAGTAGTCAAGTGCCTGTCGACCAATATCAGCACTGCCACCGACCCCGTACCACAGATAAGTATGGGCTTTGAGCCCATTCGCCTGTGCTGCCTTGACTTGGCTTGCATACGTCCATTGATCATACAGCGTACCGCCTTGTGTACCGCCAGCCTGAATGATCGCGAACTTGTTATTCGTGCCATATTTCCCGCTGGCTCCCTGATAAACTGCCCAGTCCACACCGATATCTCCCTTTGCCGCATTTACCTGCGATGGCAGGGCAAAAGAAATAGCCGCCAAGAAGGCGACTACCAAGGTGATTAGTTTAGTTTTTAATTTCATGGTGCCCTCCTTATTGCTGTGGAGCAACAGATGATGGTGCCAGTTGAGCCTTAACTGCATCTGCGGCTGCTTGAGCTGCGGCAGCTACTTTGTCTTGATTAGATGCTTCCTGATCAACTGTCTTTTGTGGATAGGTTTCTGCTAGGCTATCCTTCAAATCCGCATAGGCTTTCTCAACTGCGTTGGCAATCGTCTGCTCGTCTGTGCTGGTGAAACCAAGTGATTTTAAGCCGTCTTTCACAGCTTGAATGGCAGTCGATTTCTTAACCGCACCGTCAATCGCCTGTGTCACACCGAGCTGTTCTGCCGCTGTTACCGCAGCATTTGCCAATGGGCCTAATACCTTTACCAAGGCCAATGCCTGCTTGTTAGCCAGCAACTGTTTTGAGATCCAAGCCCCAATGATCGGGATTGCTGCTACTGCAAGTGATACCAAAAGTTCTGTCAAATTATTCATGATTTGTTTTCCTTCCTGAGACGCTCATTCTCACGTCTCAATCGATCATTATCTGCGCGTAATCTGTCGTTCATGTCCTCAAGCTCATCATGCCTGTTCTTCCGTTTACCCTCGCGGTAGGTCAGATAAGCAATAAGCGTTGGAACGATGGTTGCAATGTATGGAGTAGAATCGACAATAATTTTAGTTATCGTTGCTGTCACGGCTATCACTCCTTCGTGCCAGAATCAGCACGAAGGCTGTTATGATCGCATTGCTGATCCAACTTGAGTAGATTCCAGTTGAGATTGAGGTCAGGAATTGCAGTATTGTCAAGAACGACATTAAAAAGCTGGTAGTAGTAAGCAACAGACGATTGGTCACCGCTAACTGTGTTTCCCATAACACCCAACCCCCAATCCCGAGCCCATCAATTACAAACAAAAACCCCACAATGTCATCGTTTAACCAGTCAGAGTAATGTGGGGGCCAGATGAAATAATGGTCATTGATGATCAGAAACAAGCCAATGGCAACCATGCCAATGGCGAGTGCTGCGTGTGTCGGGTGATCTCTGATTTTATTTAGCATTGTCATCACTTCCTTCCATAAAAATAGCCGCTAGCTTTTGCTGGCGACATAGTTACTGCCTGTAATTTGCTTGTATTGATCTGGGGTGATCATTACCGGTACATAAGGTGCTAAATCAATTCCCCAACTGTAAAGTAGTGCACACTGATCATAATTAGTCACTTGATTTCGCCGCCTTTAGCTGTGCTACTTCAAGAGTAAGTGCAGCAATCATCTGCTGTTCTGGTGACGGTGTTGGCATTGCATCAGTCGGATAAAGATCAGTAACCCGCTGTTGATCGACAACAATTTTACCGTCAACGAGCTTAGAAGCACCTGCGACAATCTTTTTGAGTTCATTCTCGTCTATATCAACCACATTATCGCTTGTGTAGTCGGTCCCCCATGCATAAATGAAGCCGTCGGCTTGTGTATCAAGTCTTACTTTCATATCTACTACTCCTAATATTCATAAACGCCAACTAACACAACGCCACCTGCGGCACCATCTGAATTCTTTGTGTTTCCATCAATATGATCAGCATAAGCATATACATACTTCGAACAATTGGCATTGCCATAGTTCATGATGCTTAGAATTCGTCCAGCGCCTGGGTACTTAAGCACACTCGTTTTTGAGATCTCCGTTTCGCGGATTCCTGTACCAGAAAACGTTCCGTTGGAGTATTCACCCCAGACTAGTTTCCAGCCATTCAGACAATCCGTAATCTTCTTTGAAGGGGTTATAGACTGAGCATTGCCAGACCAGCCAAGAAGCGAAACCCCTTGCCACAAAGTATTTGAGACGTTATTCAGTTGATAAATTTTTTCTGCATCAAGGCTGCTTGTGTTGTAAGTAGCGTTATTACCCAAGCCACTAATTAAATCTGAAAGCTCTAAAACACCCATCGAGATCCTGCTAGTGTGCAGTCGGGTTGTTCCATCAGTTTGCGTAATGTATGACGACATGCCATCCGGGTTTAATTCAGTATGATATTTTTGGCCGTTTGCTTTGCCATTGTCATCTTCAATGCTTCCGTCAATAGAGTATGAAGTGCCATTAAGGGTCAAATTACCAGATGATAATATGCCTGATTCATTAATAATCGCGTGTGAAAAAGGAACATTAATCTTAGGAGAATTGATGATCGCGCTATTAATTGTCACGGCATTTAATTCAATGATATTCAGAACCGCCTGAGCGATTGATTCGGGAATCCATGAAGATCCATTCCAACGTTTTAAAGCAGTTACAGAGCTCATTGTGGCACCAACCCACCACAACGAATTCGTTACAATTGTTCCAGTAGGCGCTGCCGTTTGCACATAAGTCATTGGCACATTTTGGCTGCCCGGAGGACCTTGCGGTCCAGTATCGCCTTTGGCCCCATTAGTGCCTTGATAGGCCACGCTGTAAGACGTGTTCTGTGTCCCATCTGTGTACAACGTTACTGTTCGCGACCACAAATAAGTCCCTTGTGATGCGGGCGGGATGGTTGAACTCCACGTACCAGATGGTGCAGTGGTACCGTTAGTGCCAATCTGGTACGTGACTGCTGATGATTTAAGTCCAATGCCATCAGCGCCATTGGCTCCCATTTTGCCAACGCTGTAAGTTGTACTGGTTGATCCATCAGTCATGGTGATGATCGTTCGTGACCACAGATATTGATTAGCTGCAACATTCGGTACGGCATCAGACCATGTTCCTGTTGGAGCAGACACCCCAGACGATCCAGCCTGATAAGTCACAATCGACGATTGTATGCCAATACCGTCTTTCCCATCTTGTCCCTTATTCTGTTTTGCCAGCGTTTCAGCAAGAGCACGATATTCGGCACTTACTTGACTAGCTTGAATCAAATAATCTCCAAGCGTTGCCGTCCCTGATTCATTTGAGTATGAATAGGTAAGCTCTAGGACTCTTGCAGAAAGAAAAAGCTGTTCATCTTCATCAACCAGATAAACAGTGTCGCCTATATTGACAGTATCAGGCAGCTTGGCAATGTCGACCTCGTAATTGACTGCTGGATGATTGAACTTCTCCAAGTCAGATAGAACCGATTGTAGAAGCGTTGCTTGAGTAGTAGCTTCGTAGGTCTTGTTGCGAGTGATATGAGCGTCAACAGGATTGGTATTAGTGTTAGATAGCAAGCGGCTCCAAGTTCTAAGCGCTACTGGGTCTCTTAATACGCCATCACCGCCTAATACGTAACGGCCGTTGGGATCGGTCCAGCGGTAGCCCTTGAGTGTGATAGGATCGTTACTACCCTCCGGTGTACCTCCGGTACCAGCAATAGCAGTACACAAGTCAGCAATATCACTAGTCGTAACAATCTTATTAAGGTCAGTGTCTACACGCAGATAAATGCCCTTGTTACCGCCGATGTGTTTCCTAATATCAATATACTTTCCGATGACGGACAAGCCTCTGACTTCAAACCGGAAGCTTAGCTCTACACCGAACTGCGTGGCAACTGACAGAATTCTGGTAAGAATAGATGAATCGTCTGAATCCCACTTCAAAGTCCGCGTTAGATCCGGAATCTCGTTGTATCCAACCACAAATCCAGAATTGCCAGCAAAAAGTTCAATATACTGAGCGATTGTCATTGCGCTTGAGGCCGCATAAGCACCAACGGTGCCATTAATTAGATCAATGCTGGCGTCCTCTGCCACAAACGTATTTGTACCTGCTAGTGGATCATGCTCGGAACTCAGAATGGTTGTCCAAACTGATTCACCAGCACGGCCCTTGAACAAAACAAAATTACCTACCTTAGCCATTTCTTTGACCTGAGCCGACTGATCTGGAGAAAAATGCAGTGTTGCGCTATAGGAGCGGTAGCCGCCATCAACTGACTGATAGTCACCTTCTTGACCACCAATATCATCAATAGCAATCACTGAACTAGACGCAAGTTCATCAGTTGACGCAATGCCAAGCTGGTTGTATTTTCTGTCGGTAAAATAAAAATCAGCCATTACAAGAACGCCTCCCTGAATGCTACTTCTAATTCATATGGCTGTGCCCAAGAAGAACGTTGGGCCAAAATTTGTGTGTCACCCGGAAGCAACCTGAATTTTTTCCAGTCATTATCGATGAGTTGAAGGTCGGCATTAATCACGCCATTAACCAGTATCTGACGGTTAGCAACATCAATCGTTGCAACGTCTCCAGCACTAAAGCGATTACTAAGATCAGCCCAATAATCAACGTTAAGCCATTCAATATCCATGTCATAAACGCCCATATCGGGATATGGATAGTTTTCAAATCGCTGAAAC
Source organism: Lacticaseibacillus sp. 30 (assembly GCF_053819265.1). Classification (NCBI taxonomy): domain Bacteria; kingdom Bacillati; phylum Bacillota; class Bacilli; order Lactobacillales; family Lactobacillaceae; genus Lacticaseibacillus; species Lacticaseibacillus sp. 30. The sequence goes on along the minus strand of NZ_JBSOQX010000007.1, from coordinate 31,139 downwards.
CAAAGCGTCGCTCCCGTGATTGGAAGCGATGCTTGATCTGATGTCAACATGATTGGCGGCATTATCAGCGGTGGATTTCTGGTAACCACTTCAGACGGTTTAATACCGCCTTGAACAATACCAGCAAGTTGCAGATTGAGCGTATTACCAAGCTTGGTCAACTTAGCCTCATAATAGCGTCCGTTGCTGAAAACACTTCGGTTAAGAGTCTGCTGGAAAACCAACGTTGAGCCAGCAAACACTTGGACATCAACATCATCTTTACCAGCATAGTTTGACCTGATAATCACCTGATAGGCCACGCCCGTATCATTATCGAGTGTCATCTCAATGGCACCTAAGGCACTCACGTTGGAATTGAACTTGTAGCGCCATTTGGCTATGAAGCTCCCTGTATTGCTGCCATTAGATGCATTTGTTGTCTTAAGATGCAGGGAAGGCCCTTCCCAATAGTATGAATTGGTTGGCAAGAAGACTGGCTCAACTGCGGAACCATCGTCATCGGCATACTTAACCGAGCCTTCCATGACATTCTTTTGAGCCGCGATATAGTAGTAATGGCTGTTAGTTTGGCCAGTGTTATAAGCCGCACCAGCTGGCTCTTTATCAAAGCCTTCATATCGAGCAACCTCTGATCGCTGCCGTTCAACACCATCGGCTTCTTCTGGATTGCCAAACTGTAAAACACCACCTTGGCTATTGATTAAAGCAATCAAGCCGTTATCCGCATGCATAGTTGTCGTAATAACTGGCTCAACAGGATAAGTTCCGCCATTGTGTACTGTGATGGTGTCGGAATAGTATTCAGGATCCGCTGGGTTAGGTGACCATGGAGACACAGTTGATCCTAATTCAACCTTAAGAAGCTTTATTTGAATCGTCGAGCTCGGGCAAAAAGCATTTATAGAAAATATTGGACTGCCGTCATCAAGATGAACAGCGTTGATAACCCTTATGAAGCTTAATTGGACATAATCATCAGAATCAACTTGTTGGGCTTGACTATCTTCTTCCCAATCAGAGCCATTAAAATATCCTGAAGAAATGCTGCCTTGTCCTTGAACATAAACTGATATAGTGACTGTCATTTCTGATGTAATCCAGCTTGATTCGCTTTGACTAACAGTGTGCTGAATAACAGACTTGCTCGTATTGGCGGATGTGATAATGCCGTATTGATTTGTTATGGTGCCATCAGGAGTCCATATGCTAGGATTCCAATCGTTGCTATTTTTCCAACCAAATCCAGTATTGTGTAGCTGATTTGCTGGATAATTCTTGTATGGCATGTTGTCAGCCGTCTGTGTGGCTACCGAGTGCGCAATGCCATCGGGAACAAATAGCGTGAACGAAGAAGTGATCGCATTCCGGCCTTTAGGAACATCGTCAATATCAGAAAAAGTAGCAATCCAATATTTTGATGGGTCATCGTTGAAAGAAACCTGATGGTTCTCACCGTGAAGTATGTCATTGAGCTTATAGAATGCCTGTCGGAACGAAAGATTGTCCGCTGCTGCAAGCCTGTAGCCAACAACAATCTCACGAGAAGGGTTCCGAACATACTGGATAAACTCACCATCTGACTTGCCAATCGTTTGTTTTTCGATTGACTGGCTTAGTAGTTCTCGGCCACTGACTTGTAGCGTGCTATAACCCGGAATCAAGTCTTCAATGTAATGGCCATCTATTAGCATCGCCTCTGCTGGGCGCTGATTATCATCAGAACCCGTGAAGGGCGTTGTTTCTCTGAAATCATACAAAATTAAAATAGCCCCTTTCGTCGATTGCTCATTCGTGTCATGCGACTGAGCTCTGTTTGCATTGGGTTTGCGGTTGCACGAGCAACCTCTCGGCCGTCAATGTACAGAGGAACCTCAATCGTTTGCTTGCGAGTGTAGTTGACATCAAGATTTGAAGACAAGGTTGCACCTTGTACACTGTTATTAAGCGACTGCAATGATGTATCAAAGGGAGAAGTATTCACTTCCGGCATCGTAACAGCAGCACTGTCAGCAATAGCTTGTGCCATGCTCGAAACGTTCTTTTGGACATTTGAGAACTTGTCAGTAAGCCCTGCATTTAAGCCGTTCATGATGGCGTTACCAGCAGGTATGAGCAGCTTGGCATCGTAACTGATTGGGCCTTTATGCTTGCGAATCCAAGAAGCAATTCCGCCAACAAAATCCGTGATCTTCCCCCAAACTGCTTTGAGGCCATTGAAGAAGCTATCCATGATGGCGCGGCCAGCGTCAGCAAGGCTAAAATTACGAAGTGCATTGAATGCTCCTTTGATGCCATTAACTATTCCACTTACCATGCCAGTAAAACCAGACCATACAGCCTTAGCACCATTAAAAATACTCGTAGCAGCTCCAATCACAATAGACTTTATATTGTTCCAAGCTGATGAAAAGAATGATGTAATACTATTCCACAATCCGGAAAAGAACCCGGGAAGTGCGTTCCAAATTCCCTCGGCTGTGCTGACTGTTCCGCTCCATAGTCCTGATAAGAATGAAACAACACTGTTCCATACGCCTTCGGTGGTAGACACAATACCACTCCACAATCCGCTGAAAAATGACGAAAGCGCACTCCAAATAGCGGAAGCGGCAGATACTGCGCCATTCCAAAGCCCCTCTAAAGTTGAAACCAAAGTATTCCAAACAGTCATTGCATAAGTTTGAATAAGGCTCCAAATACCGGAGAAATACGTAACAAGGCCATTCCAGATCTGACCAGCGGCGGAAACAATGCTGTTCCAGATAAGCTGAAGATCAGCACTTAACTGTGTCCAATTTCCAGTAAGCAAATCAATGACAATAAGAATGGGACCCATAATAACTGCTTTAAGCATGTTCCAAACACCGGTAGCAACTTGGACAATCCCATTCCAAATTGTCGTCAGGGAACCACCAAAGGTTGACCATACAGCGGTGGCTACTGCAACTATTCCATTCCACAGAGTCGTGAAGAATGTGGATAGCGCGTTCCAAACTGCCGTTGCTGCGGTAACAGCACCTTGCCAGATAACTGAGAGTGTGGTTGTGAATGCTGTCCAAGTAGCTGATGCCGTGGTCGTAATCCCAGTCCATAGATTTCTGAAGAAACCTGTAATGCCGCTCCAAGCTGTCTGAATGCCGCTAATTGCAGATGTAAACGCACCCGATATAGCATTCCAAACAGTTTGCGCAACTCGTACAAGTCCTTGCCAAGCTCCTTGTAACCACGAAACAAATCCCGACCATAGTTTTTGGCCAGTCTTGGTTTGAGTAAAAAAGTACACTAGACCAGCAACCACTGCTGCAATCCCAGCAATCAAAAGTACCCACGGATTCATGCCTAAGATCAATCCAAACGCTTTCCATACACCACCAGCCGTTTTTACGATAGTCCCGAAGTTAGTGATAACGGATACAACGCCTCTAATAGGGCCAATCATTTTGGAAAAAACACCGAGAACGCTTGAAAATCCGCCGATGGCTAATCCAATTACTTTGAAGGCCCCGACAGCTCCAAGGATCGCCGCAGCAAATGATTTAACGATATCGTTAGCAAATGCTGCTTTAACAACTGCTGCAATTGGCTTCAAAACAGCCACCACTCCGCTTAGAGCGCCCTTTATTCCGTTAAAGATACCCTCCCACGGAAGATTTGAAATAAAGTCTCCAACTGCCGTTAGTGCTTCCATAGCTGCAATACCAAAATCGGTGATTATTTCTTTAGCGGTGTCAAAATATTTAGAAATATCGTTCCCACTAAAAACCTTTTCAAACGCGCTCCCAACGTTATTAACAACATTGACCAAGTTAACGAACGCTACATTGGCAATGCTGCCTACTAACGACCAAACCGTTTTAAGATAACTACCGAATTCCTGGAAAATCGACATAATTCCAGACATCGAGTCGCCCTTCCCCAAGCTGCCTAGTTGTGTCTTGATGTTCAAGACCAATGCCGAAAATGGAGAAAAGAATTTTCCGATTGATGATATAACAGAATCAAAATTAATTGCGCCAATCTTATCAATGATTCCACTAATAGCTCCGACAGCGACTTTAGATATTGCCTGCCAAGCAGGCTGAAGCTTGTTTGCCAGTGTTTCCTGAAGGCCGTCCATTGCCTCGCCGACTGTCTTGTAACTCGTGGCCATCTTCTGGAAAGCCTTGCTGTTGCCTGCCTTTTCGATACCATCAAAGAACTGCTGCGTGCTTATTTTGCCGTTTTGAACATTCTGAACCAGTTCTTTGGTGCTCATGCCCATTGCTTTAGCAACGGCTGCCATGCCTGCTGGAGTCTGTTCAAGCATTAGACGGAAATCAGCCCACTGCACCATTGGCTTAGCAGCCATTTGTGTGCCTTGTTCCATCAATGTCTTCATGGCTTGCTTGGGATTATCTGTGGCAGCAGCTAGGCCACCCATACCTTTAACAAGGCGACCGACTCCTTTTACACCTACTGATGCAAACTGTGCATAGGCAGAAGCCATGTCAGATGAACTGTAAATGGTCTCCTGAGCATATGATTGTAACGACTTTTCAATTGAGGAAATCTGTGCAGGCGTCTTACCAAGAAACTTCATATTACTCTCAAACGTCTGCCAAGCTTTGCTTGATTCGTCTAGTTCTCCCACCATGCTTCTCACACCATCGCCAATAGCCCCTACCACTTTGACAAGACCTATAGCTCCAGCAATTTTGCTCACGGTTGATACAAAATTCCCCGCTGGCTTTGTCGACTTTTCAAAGCTATCGCCGATCTTTGACGCAGAACTCGCAACATTCTTAAAAGTCCCCGAAAAGTTGCGGTCAACGGCAGATAAAATTGCTTCAACACTAAAACTGTCAGCCATGTGCTCCCTCCTTTCTTTCAGATAACGGAATGATTTTGCCTTCACGCTTCAAACGCTGAAATTCGGCCATCCGTTTTGCGAACACTTGTGCTCTCTTTTGTTTGAGCTCGGTTTTGCTCATCTGTGATACTTCATAATTGGGCTCATAATTTGATCGCACGCTATCAATAGCCGCTTTCTTATCAAAGAAATCATCAAATGTCTTGAACTTAGGCTTAGGATTCTTGCTACCGGTGGTTGCCTGCACTTGCTGGTTCATCCATGCTTGCTGTGCAATTTCGTTCTGTCTGTCGACTTGCTTCAGCTGATAGGCTTCCATACGCAGCTCATACTCAACAAGTGTCATACGTTCAATGTCTCGAATATTAGAAAAGCCTAGATAGGCAAATGCGTTTAACAAAATTTCGTGATACGTTTCTTCACTACTCTTTTGAACGCTTTCGTCCTCATCTAGGCCTTCATGTTTTTTGCTACTGCTTTTACTGCGTTAGCACTGTTCATTTCGTCTGAAACTTGCTTAAATAGCGAATCTAAGTCTGAATTGCTGTCAATAAAGTCATCGACTTCACTGGCTGACGGACGTTTCTTAGATGCCACGGTGGCTGAATAAATGGTGTCTGATAAAACAGCAGCATCGTATGCGTTTAGACCAGCTAGAGCCTTTGCAACACCCATGCCAAAGTTAATGCCGTGCATGACGGCACCCATATTCTTATCCATTTCGCGAACAAAGCGGACGCCAAAGTTGAGCTCGTATTCTTTACCGTTAATGGTTAATTGAATGATTTAAAATCCTCTCTTTTAAAGCCGCCCGGGTTTCACCCGTACTATGACTTTCTTAGGCGACTGATGACAAGTCTCTTATGCTGTTATGCTCCAGTACCAGTTCCGCCAGCTGGTTCAGTGCCAGCGGTATTAGTACCCGGATCAACAGCCTTGTCCCAAACAGTGCCACCACCGGTAGCATCGGTTTCAGTGACCTTGCCAACCCCAAGGAATACGTAATCGACCTGTTCCTGAGTTTCGTCATCGAGAGTTGTCCATCCGCGTTTAGGCGTCCCGTTAACAGAAAATGTGACATCGCGAGTAGAGTGGTCGTCAGGATCATTGTCGTTGCTATCTTCTTGCACCGTTACCTGCATATACCATGCGAGATACTTACCTTCAGCGTTCTTGCGTTTGCGGTAGAGAATCCAAAAGTCTAGCAATTCGCCGTCAAACAGTGAGTCATACATTACGTCTGCAATTGCAGACGTGTTGTTCAGGAACTCGACTTCAAGATCGGTACTTGCGGAACTACGAGTTGCTACATTGCCGTCCTTGGTAACAGTGGAATCACTGTCAACAGACGGGTCAAATGACAGCGAAGTCTGCCAAGGGATAATTTGGCCGCTAACCGTTGCTTGATCGCTATGTTTGCGAGCCAAGGCAACAACGTCCATGCCTTCTAGCACTTTTAATTCATTTGCCATGTTATGGCCTCCTATAAAATATTGAGATTGAGTATCAGCGTGGCTCGGTTGAGAACCGTGTCAGGGACACTCTGGTCTTGTGTAAACTCTTTTGAATGGTCTTCTACACGTCCATAGAATCGGTAATCATCAGTTAGCACTTGCCCAATCGCGGCACGAAAAAAGCGCTCCGCCATATCAGATACGGTGAAACGCTGTTTTTTGTCGCCCCAGATGTCAATGGTAATTAGCACATTGCCATTTAGTGACGTCTTTGTTGCAGTAGGAACAACTTGAATATCGCCAACAATGACGAATGGATATGGGGCGTTCTCCTGCTGCATGGGCAGATGGTCATAGGTCTTGTACCCGGACGATTGCGAAAACGCATAGAAGTAATCGTATAGCTCTTGCTCTGGTGATGTGATTTGAATCACCTACTTTGCTGCTTGTTTAAGCTGATTAATAAACTGAATCTTTTGATAAAGGAACGCAGGCTTCAATACAGGACGTGCCCGCATGAATCGAGTTCCATTTTCGGTGTATGGGTTGTATTCTTGCGTCATCGCTACGATACCGGACAGCCCCGAATCAGTAATTGCTAACTTGATGCCACGCTTTGTAGCACCAGTAGGATGAGCGTACACGGTGCCCGTCATTTGCTGAGCACGAGTTTGCAACTGTGCTGTCTGCTGTTTGACGATTTGCTTGACAACGTCCATCTTCGCTCGCTTCAGCAGGCCAGCGACCAGTTTGTCCATACCTTTTATCTGCATGTTATAGCTAATGCCAGCTTTGCTCATTTCGTCTCACCCACAATCAAAGTAGCGTTTTGAAGTGGGACACGGTCAGTATTGAGGGCATAATGAGTCGCTTCATCGTCAATCGTTAAATAGCTCCAATTGACGGTGACTGGCTCAACTAATCGGATCATCTTTGCCTTTTGAGCGTAGTTTCCGAATAGCTGAACGCTCTTGTCTGTTCCCATGTCGGTGACACTGGCAACTGCAGTTGCCACCTTTTTCACATCACCGTATTGATGTGTTTGCGGATCATATTCTTCATCATCAAGCCAGAATGTAACCTCATGATCTAACCGCATATGATCACCTCTTTGGATAGCCAGAAATGAAGCTGACGGTGCCAAGAGACTTAGCATTCTTCCCGTTGGCTTCTTTCCAGTCATTGATGTCGTCAGCAAAATCATCGAAGTCATTAGACTTAAACGTGAACGACTGTCCTTCTTGCTCGTATGACGTCATTCCTTCGTTCTTACGCCTGTTGTAGCGTCTGACGCATACTTCTAGGGCAATGTAGGCCAACTCACTAGGGAAGGCCTCATCCGTTCGCAAACCGAGCTTAAATCGTAAGGCTTGTGTGGTATTTTTGATGATGAGATTAAGCACACCATCTTGTGCGTCAGTTTTGATTTCCATCATCGTCTTCAAATCCGCAAGTTTTATTGGATCGCTTTCTGCCATCACTTCACCGCCTTTATTGCTTGAACGTACTTGTATGAGCACTTCAACTTATCAACGAAGCTAAGGTCATCACCAAACGGGACTCGATCGGTGTACTTGCCTTTAAAGAAAAGATCATGCATATCACCGGTAACACCAGCATTGTGCATGATCTTGGTTTCTTTCCACCGCTTGACTGGATCGGTAGCCCAACAAAAATCGAGCTCATCACTGATGACGGGCCCAATATTGAAATACATCATATTCCAGAGTTGCGCCCACATTTCAGCGGTCCATTTCTGAATATCGCTGTCGACTATTTGAAAGTAGTGCCACAGACGATTGCTATCTGCATATACCTTGTGCCAGTATTCTGCGGTTGGGTGACCGATGATCCACTGAGCACCACCTGAGTTGTGGTTGATTGTCTCAAGCGAAGCTAACGTAACTCCGACAATATCAGCCATGCGAGTAAGAATTTGTTCACCATTCTTGCACCGCTTGATATAGTTTAAATTTAAATATCCATTTGTATCACTGCACAGCCACCGATCTGGGCGTGCTTTGAGCTTACGAAAATCAGGTCGCTTACGGAAAATGACATCACTGTCAAAGTAGAAGTATTCTTCGTTTTCACGAGACTTATCTTCAGCCAAATATTGCCACCACAGCCAAGGCTTGACCGATGGGATATAGCTCTGGTCGCTCCGTAAGTCATTATAGGTATGCACCTCAACGCCATATTTGTCGGTCAGCCGCTGCGGAATGAAATCATCGTGTCGTGTAAACAGTAGCACAACATCGCGCAAGTCGAATCCGATACTTCTCAAATTGGTTAGGCAGACTTCTAGCTCCCATTCAAAACGCTTGATAGCGGGCTGGCACAAGATTAGTTTCATGGGCTAACCCTCTGATTTTGCCGTAGTAGTCGTGGTAGTCGTTGGAGGCGCTTCGGTAGTTGTTGTGGTTGTCGTTGGCGCTACTGTCGTTGTAGTAGTCGTAGTAGTTGTGGTGGTAGTTGGCTTGACAGTAGTCGTAGTAGTTGTTGGCACAGCAAATTCCGGAACATCAGTCTTGTCAGACTCGCGATTATCGTCAGCAAAAGATACTTGGTAATCCACCTTTGCAACTTTTGTTCCTGCTCCAAGCCCAGTTAAGGAAACAGACATGGACCCGACATCACCAGAAGCGATCTTTGTTCCATCCTTCTTATAAAGGTTCAGTCGTTCCTTACTTCGATCTTCTCCCATAGTGTTCTCCTTTCAGCCGCCCCGCATGATCGCGGTACTGTGGTTTTCTTAGGCGACCATTAACTGGCTATTTAGCTGTAATGAGTGCCCCATCGCTAGTTGGGGTTGCGCTAACCCCGGATGGGGCTGTTATTTTGACGTGGTTGTGGTGGTTGTGGTAGGAACGAGCACTTTGGCTTGCAAGACGTTCTCAGCTTCTGGGAAGCTAGGAAGTGCAGTGGCTGCTGCCTTTTCCCACGTTGCGATTGGATCTTGCGTTGTCTCATAAACGGTGGCGAACACATTGCCAACAATGTCCTGTTGAACACCCGGAGTTGCGATCAGCCGGGACTCTTCAGGGGTAGGACCATAAACGGTTTGCCCGAGCTGGTCATCACCAAATGCTACCAATGTGTCTTCTGGGAAGTACCGTTCAACGGTATAGATACCGTTAGCTCCCTGCTTGCGGTACTTGGCATCATACGTAACAATGGTTGGCAAGCCGAACGACTGCATAACTGCATTGAGACTGCCAACACTAGGTAATAGGCCTGCTGTCTTGAAGTAGTCAGCAAATGCCTTGCTCCGAATCAGGGCAGTCTGTACCTTGGAAGAAGTCAGGATACGTGTTGGCACGTAGTCGAGTAGTGCAAACCAGTCTTGCAAGTCCTTAATCGGATCAGCGCCATCAGCATCCCAAGAAGTAGTTGCGGCAACTTGGTGTTCTTCTGGGACATGGTAATCAACATTGAAGTTGAGATTGTTCTCATTAATGGTGATCTTCCCAGTTGCCAAAGCCTCCATGCGCATCTTTTCAACACGTGCATAAACGCCTTGAACCAAAACATCCAAATCGTTGTACACAAGGCTGGTCAGGTAGCTCTGTTCAGCCGGCGTGCGCGGATTGCGTAATGCGATAAGGTCCTTTTCATTAATCTGCATCTTGCGTTTGATGTAGCCAAGTTCAGCGGCCTGAACGCTCGCTTCACGACTGCCAATCTCAGCTTCCGTATCGAATGCAGAAATAGATGCCACGATAGGCGTCTTAGACCCACCACGAAGAAATTCAAAATCCAATTGATTAATTTTGGTTGATGGGAACAAGGTGTCCCCAAGTAATTGCGGATACTGGCGGTTTTGAACGTAATCAAGAACCGTCTTTTGATTAAACAAGTCTAAAATAGCTGGCATAAGTTAATCCTCCTTAGTCAGAAACATGGCTGAATTTAATTTCTTTCAGCGCAGTGATGGCAGCAGCTGACGGCTTGACTGGCAAGCGGGCTGCATTCACATATCCTTCAACGATGACGCCTACCGGCTGAGGACCTTCGCTGACGTCAACATCATTGATGGTCACACCGACTGCCGTTGCATCGTTCTTTGGATAGATAGAGCCTGCTGGCAATACACCATCTACGACACCAGCGGTCGAACTATCAGCTTGGTGAGTGAATGAAACGAATTTTTCGCTATCCAAGAAGTTGATCTCGGATGCGGTTACCTTTTTACCTGCGTACATAAAAGTACCTCCTTATTTTTGTTTCCATGGGTCGTTAACAACTTGGCTCTGCTGATTCCGTTGTTTGGCAAATGCCGCGCCCGGAGTCTCCACCTTTGAACCATGCGTTTTGGGTGTGCTGCCCTTAAGCAACTCTTGACGAACACCTTCAGCCACTGCCTGATCATGCGCAATGAGCCACTTTACATTCGCCTCAGTAGATTCTGCCTCTGGCGTTACAACGTGCTGCAAATCGTCCTCGGTGACTGTCAGCTTGGCTTCCTCAAACATCGATCGAGCCTGTTTGCCCATTTCGTAGGTGGCAAGCTGTGACTTGAGTTCGTCTCGCTCTTTTTGAGCCTTTTCTAGCTCATAGTCCTTCTTCTGGTCGGCATTCATCTTGGCCAGCTTTGCGGCCTCGTCAACGGCAGCTTGCTTTTCCCTCTCGGCACGAGCAAGGCGTTTCTTGACGATCTCATTGACCTGTTCATCGGTGTAGACGTGCTTACCATCAGGATCAGGGTCAGCCGGTTCTCCTTGCTTCTTATCTTCAAGAGGATCTACCGGATCACCATCTTTTGGCTTAGGCGGATCGACTGGATTTTTCGGATCGCCTTGAGGTTTATCTTCAGCGAAAAATTGCAAATTCATAGGCATTAAAATCTTGGGAATCATGCTAAGAACTCCTTCCACAGCTTTTTAGACGGATCAGGCTTGCGTCTTAATTTACCGGAGCTTTTAGAGTCGATCACGCTTGGACTTGATGGTATAAAAATAGCCGCTAGCTGCGGCTTACAAATAAGTTTCATATTTTGGCTAGATTGAATATCCTTTGTCAATGTCGTCTATACCATGCACATTGGCAGCAAGCTTAATGACAACTTTGGTAAGATCGCCGACCTTTGAATCGATGTTCATATCAATGAGTCCTTTAATACGTTTGCCGTTAAGATATGGGCCATCATCTCTTAGCTCAAGAGTGCTTATATGTGACGCGTTACCAGATGGTGCTTTATTGTAACCGGTGGAGGACATTGCCAAATGATTAGCAAGTGTCGCATTGTCGATTATCATCAATTCGCCGTTGACATATAAATTGCCATTCTGGATAGTCACATTGTCATCGCATCGGTTATATGCATTCAGGATAAGCGCTCCTAGCTGATAATCTTTGATGCTATTAGCCTCTGCTGCCAAATCAAGCAGGCGCTTTTTAATGCTTTCACGCGTTTTCAAACCTTCTGATTTCATGATAGTACCTCCTTGATCAGCTCTGAGTTCTGCTTGGCCAACATGCGAATCGCATGTGCTAATCCGTCAACCATTGCCTCATCATTGTTTTGCTGGTCGAACCCTCGCTCTTGCAGGATTGCGTGGATAATCTCATGTACTAAAGTGATTTTGGCCTCATCCTCAGCCATACCTTCACATATACGGATACTAGCTTGCTTATAACGCGTATCGCCCCAGTACTCGCCTTTTAAGTCTTCGCTACTTAGCTGAAGCTCTTTGTGACTGACCTCCTCAACCTTGTACTCGATATCATCAATCAATACTTTTTCTGGTAGCTTCATTGTTTCCTCCTAATCATCATCTGGCGCATATGCCGCAATGGAACATCGGCAGTTGGGGTGAACTGGAATATCTGGCACATCGTCTACGCGATAAATGCCTCTACCAGTTCTGCCACCTTCTGAAATCTCCTTGCACGCATCACACGCGCTTGGCTCAGCCACCCATTTGCAATAGTCATAGCCGAACTTATTGAAGCTATCTAATTGCGCCTGTGTTTGAATCCGAGCTGACTCAGTACGTGCAATTCGTTCTGTCACATAGCGGTGATTGTTCACCGTTTCTGCCACTTGACCGCGTAGCTTGCGAGCAATCTTTAGTGGGCTCTGTCCTTGAATGGTGGCGGATGTCAGCAGTTCATCCAGTTCAGCCTTAAGAATGTCTTGGTTGATCCAGATGCGCTGTGAGAAGGTGTAATCTCCCTCTCGTTTGGAGAGCAGCTTGGCTAAATCAGTGTACCCACCCCTAGATACTGTCTCTCCAAGTATTCCGGCTTGCCGTTTGATCTCGAATTGATAATCATCGCTCAATTTTGAGATTAGATCAGCGTTCACTTTCATGTGTGCATCAAGCATCTCTTGACCAATCTCACTCTTGAGCATTTCTAAGCGATTAATCCGCATGGTAGCGTTGTATAGCTTGAGACGATCATTGACATCCTTGCTAAAGTCGGAATATTTGAGCGGTTCGCCGTTATACATCTTTCTAGCATCATCGACAATCGACTTTGCTTCCGCTTGATAAGCTTTAATGTCGGTGGCCATTACTGCTTGACGCGCACCGGCCATGCTGTCGTTGCTGTATGCGGCATACTTGGTAAGCTCTGAGTCAATATCCTTTTGGACGTTGGTTAGGGCTTTGTCAAAATATTCCTTAATTCGGGCATTGAACGCCTCGTCGTTCTTAAGGTTCTCGACAATCCATTTCCGCTCAGCGGCCGTTCGCTTACTCCAGTAGGCAGAATTACTCGCTATCTGTTGTTGAGTCGTTGTTGTCATCATTGCCACCACCATTCAGCAATTTCTGGAAGTCCGGGCTTGACGGACTGTTAGCAGCAGCGTCTTTTGCTTTCTGGGCGGTCTCATCAGCGATGCGTTTCATTTCGGCCTTGGGATCATCGACAAATGATAAGGTGCTAAGCATAGTCTGATCTGATACGAGGCCTTTTAGTTTAGAAGCCGCGTCCGCTTCGTCGGTAATGTTCTCCGGAAGATTTCGCGTGAATGCGAAGTTAAGCTTTTGCCAGTCATCAGATTTACTTTCTGGAAGGATTGTCCCAACACTGAATGCGATCTTGTAAAGCTCCCGGAGTGACTGAGTAAACTTACGGTCCTGATTGGCCGCTAGATTGCGCATTGGTAGCAATTTGTATTGCAATGCAACGCCAGAACTATTGCCGCTGAATGCTTCATCGTTCAAGTTTGCAACCATGCTGATCTGATAGATCATGCTGATGAGGCGATCAATGAGGTGCTCTTGAATGGCATCGCCATCAGGTTTGGTCAGAAATTCAGCTACGCCTTGAGCAGAATCGGCGTCTGGAGCATAGATAATCTGGTTGCCATTAAGATCGAGTTTGGGGTTGCCGTCATCGTCCTCATCGAGTTTCAGGCCTTTGAGAACCAAGTACGCATTGTCAAAATACTCATTCTGGTTCGCCTTCTGGCTTAGTACCTTGTCTAGTGCATCAATTAGCGTATCAACGTTCTCAAAGATTCCTTGACGTTCGGTGTTCATGAAGAACTCAACAGCTGGCACTTCGTTAAATGGGTTAAATCCGTCTGTCCCTTCAAAGCGAACCATATCAAGGCCGTATATTCCGTCTTTCATATACACCTTGCCAGTTAAATTGTTGTTATCATCATGCCAATACATGACAAACGCAACGGCTTTATGTGCTACCGTGTCATCATAGATGAGGAATGAATTGATAGGCGAGCTGTACGCAATACACGTCTTGCTGTCTTCGTCTTGGTACAAAAAAGCAAGCGCCCGTCCGTAAATGGATGCTTGCTTGCTGATCTCGCTTAATTTGTCCTGAACGCTGTTCGTGTCGTTCCACTCTTGCAGCACAGTATTGTCCTGTGTGTTGTCGAGCGTGATCTTCGGTGGAATGCCAATGTAAAACCCGTTGTAGGTATCCACGATATAGTGAGCCAAGTTGCCAACAAGACGGTTGTCTGGCCCATGATCCTTTTTCGCATCATCAATAATCTGGTGCTGACCGAGGTACATTTTCTTTGCTGGAAGGTACTTGTTTTTAGCTAGATCATCATTGGCGGTAATAAACGCATTGATGTCATCGCCAGTTAGCTCTTCATCAGTCGGGAAAATAAACACATCTCCGTCTGTGATTGAGCCTTTCCCTTGAACTGTTAATATGATGGCCACCTCCTTAGAAGTATTTGCTTGTGTTCTTGAACGTATGAGCTGCATTTCTCCGTTTGATTACCTGTATGACAAAATACCTCATGGCGTCCATTGCGTGGTCATGTGCCTTGACCACTTTGTCTTCACCCTTTTGACTGGCCTTGTCATCCCACACATAAGAAGCGAACTCTTTGAACAGATTAGTTAGCCCAGGTGTGAACTTGATCTCACCAGAGTTCATAGCTGTTTGCGTTTCTCTAATGCCGTTTAGCACATCGTTATCAGCTTTAATAACTCGATACCGGCGTTCTCTCAATTTGGTAATAAATGAAGCCGCTGATGGATCAACAATCACTTCACAGCGTATGTCACCGACAAATTGGCTGAAATCCCGAGCGTATTCATCATCTGTCTTCTGTCTGCTGCTATGCCGTCCATCGTAGTAATACTCTTTGAGGCAATACCAAACAGCCCCACATTTACCCCAAAGTAAGAAAACTGTGGGGTTCTGTGTGCCATAGTCAACACTGACATAGTATCGGCTTGGCTGCTGGCTTGGATTGCTGACCATCTCGTCTTTATTGAAGTTGTCGTAGACAATTCCATCAGCCAGAACCCATTGTCCCAGAATATATCGCTGGTAAAACACTCCTGAGTACATATGTTCGTACCTGTCAATAACTTCATCGCTCAGGCTTGGATTGTCCGTCATCACAAAGTGGAGACGCAATGCGCGTTTATCGTCTGCTTGATCAATCCAATCAGTCTTGAACCAGTGATACGGGCCCTCTGGGTTCATATTGAACCAGTATTTGCCGCCAGTAACGGAAACACGCGCTGTAGCTTGATTGACAAACGACTGTGGCATGAGAGCTGCTTCATCAAAGAACATTCCGGCAAGTGTGATCCCTTGAATCAGATCTTGGCTGCTTTCATCTTTACCGCCGAATAAATAGTAGAGGTTGGTTCTTCCATCAAGGCTGATTTCCAGCATGTTTTCTGAACGCCGATCCACAACCGAGAATCCCACTTGTTGCAACGTTTGTTTGAGTGGCCTAATCACATTTCGGCGCAATGATCCAATGGTTTTGCCGGCAATGCCAAATTGCTCGTGGTCAAACATAATCATGCTCCACAGAACATAGCTGATCGACATCGCAAACGTCTTTCCGGAACGCACAGCACCATCAGCAATGATTGTCTGCTTGTCTGGATAGCGGCGCCACCAGTTGATGATGTCTAACTGTTTCCCTTTGAATTGATCAATCGGGGTTGTCATTGACATCACCGTCCTTTGGAATGCTTTCATCAATTGCGGCTAAAAGCTTGTTCAGTCCTCCATATTGGCCTTCTGGAGTGCGGTAAGCGCTAGCTTTTGCTTCCATGATGTCAGCCTCAGCTTTAGACTTGCGAACATCGGCCTTAGTTTTCTCAATATCAGTAATAATCTTCGTTAGCTGAGCATTGAGCAGCTCATCATTACCAGGGTAACGCTTTAACAATTCGCGTCCTGCTGCCATGCGGTCTTTGATACTTGGATCGTTTTCAACAGCATCTGCACCGTCTGGAGTACTAACTATAATTGTCTCTTTTGCCTCTCCACGAAGTACTGTGGTGAAGTATTGAAGCACCTCAGCAGCCTTGGCAATCTTGTCAGACTCGATGCGTTTCATGCGCTCATCGATGGCAGCTTTAATGTTAGGTTTTGTTAGGTTTTCTGCGCCAACAAATCTAGCCGTTCTTTTGCTGTATCCTGCTTCTAGTGCCGCTTTGGTAGCATTGCTATCAGCAATATAAGAATCAACGAACTTCTTCTGTTTTGCTGTCAGTCGCATTACATATCACCACACCTCCCACGTTTGTACGAGCTATTAGTCTTCCGTGTATTGTTTGATCTTGTCAACCTGCAAATCGCACCATTCGTCATGTGTGCCGTCCGCTTTGTAGATTTTTACGACTGGCATTGAACGATAGCCTAGCTTGCGGAACCGCTCGTAGTCGTCTGCGTCTGCTGTGATGGTTTGCACTGGCATGACTCGTGACAGCTTGAATACTGTCCATCGGCACTTTTGACAGTGTGGCTTTGTGTAAATGATTGCGTTCATGTGTTTCTCTTCTCTCGATAATCTCTCAATGATTGATTGCTCTGTGCGGCTTACATATCCGTAACCGACTCGCTTCATCGCATTAGTTGAGTTCATAAGTACACCTCAATCGCGTGTCGTCATAAACGAACGCATACAGCAGATGTTTGCCCGTGGTGAAGCCATTCTTAATCTCATAGGGATCATTTGGTTTCGCCGTTCCAAGCTGACGCCACATAATGCCACGATCATCTTTAAACCGCTCGCTATGATAGTGGCCTGAGTGAAGCTCGTATGTTTTTGCCACACTGAATATCCTTTTGTACTCAAATGGAAAAAGCCCTGTCAGCTTGTCCTTGGCTACATCTCCGTGTGCGAGCATAATGCCAACATGCCCTAGCAAGTATGCACAGCGCCAGTCGGTTGCCTGATTACTGTCATTGAGATCAACGTGTACTTGTGGATAGCGATCTATCAGCGCATAAAGAAAAGCGTATTCGAGATCACCTGAATGGTTACCGAACACGCTCTTGATTGAGACGCGATTGCTATATTCAATTGCCAGCGGAATAATCTGATCAAACAACTTCACAGCATCATGGAATGCCTGACGCATGTTTGCGTGATCTAGTTGTGTCCCTCTAACCGTTTGTGTTGCATGAATCTGATCACTATGGAACAGATCTCCCAATTGCTCGATCACAATCTCGTTGTAGCCGTCCATGATAATCTCTCTGAGTTGACTCACCATGTCTTTTAGATCGGCGAATGTTGTCCAGCCAAAGTGCAGGTCAGGCAATGGGATGACTAAGTTGCGATCGCCCGATTTCTTCATGCCGTAATTGACCGGAATGATTTTGTCGTTGAACGCTTCAGCCATTTCACTTATCGATAAGCCTTGTTTCGGCTTTACGCGAATATGAATGCTGTACTGCGGAACTGTGCCGTCTTCGGTACTATGCTGCTCATACACTTTGTAGTCGCCTAAGACCATCTCGAACTTATCAGGATCGTATCCACACAACTCCATCAAAGTTCGTGGGTCTTTATTTGGCTCATGCTTGAGTCTCATTAAGGCCGTTACTGTTTGGCTACCATCAGCATTAAGAGCGACTTTTCTGTCAGCGGATGGCGTCTCCCTATTTGTGCCGCCTGAATCGTATTCATTTTTTAGTGGTTTTTGAAACTCGATGCCAAGCCGTCTTGCTTTGCCTTGAAGCGCATCGTAGCTAATCCCGAGCTTGTCTGCCGTCTCACGTCTGGTAAAACCTTCAGAGGCGAGCTTCCTAATGCCACTGATTTGTTCATCTGTCCATTGCATCTACTCGCCTCCCGAAGCTGTTTTAATAGTTACCGATTTTCAGAATCTTCTTTTCCGAGTTTATTCAGAGCCTCAAGCAATAACTGATACTTAAACCTTTTACTGTTAATTTCAGTATCATGAACTACATGCATAGTAAGCAATGTGAACTTTTCGTTCCTGTTTTTGCACGCCAAAAAAGCTTCTAATAAAAATCCAATAATTGGAATCGCTAGCGAGAATAAAACAGATATAACAAGAATGCGTATTACTGTCTGAGGACTAATATATCCATCTATTTTCAATAGTGGTCCTTGTGGGCTAGAAGTGTAGGGATATTGTTCAAGAATTGTATAATGATCTTTACCGGAGCAAAGCCAACCCGGTATCTTGCTTAAGAAATGCCATATAGGGATACCAATTGTGCTCAAGGCGGCAAAACTTAATAACGTATTTCTAAAAAATTCAGAAACGCTATTGGGCGATTTCTTATATGTTATGTAAGCTTTAATAGTGTGAATGTTATTGATACTAATCTTCTTCGAGCACCCATTTATCGTGTTCATAATTTCTGATGTGTTTGTGTTGTTTACCCAGCTAAAAAAAGTAAAAATATTTTGTTTTTCGAGTAAGTTTTCTTTAACAAGCATTTTAACAATACTATCACTGTCCATTTATATCACCTCAAAAAAATAGTACTCCAGCATGAACTGGAATACTACATTTAGGTGGTAATTAAGGCATATCTCGTGCAATATCGCTGGTCGGGATTTGCACCCGACATGATGTGCACGCTGGTCTCTCTAACACGGTTGAACCCAATCATCTACGTGTCCTAGCGTCTACCTATTCCGCCACAGCGATCCACTCGCTCTCCCAGTGTCAGATGGGGTCATCGCAAGCTGTGTCCGGTCGCTAAACTGGACAATGAGGACGGTGGGAATTGAACCCACATACATATGCCGTTCATATGATTTACCAAATACATCCTCTTGGATTCCTCCTGAAGCATTGCGTTTAAAGCTATTTAAAGCTATGCCTCAGAACACCCAACTGCACCCTGCTAACTCATCGTCATGGTAGGCTTATCAGTACGTAGCGACGGATTATCTACCGTCACAGACCTTCACGGGTGATATGTGGCATGCGGGAATCGAACCCGCCTGACTATCTCAGCCAGTCCTCATTGCCACGCCTTGCCACAGCTTTATCATCACTGAGGCTCGGAGGAAAAATGCGGTGTCTCAGGTTTCTAACCTTTGGCACAATACCATCATATGACGGAAAAACGTGTTTTTTGTTGCATCATTGTTGCACGGATGTTGCATCTAGTTTCACTAGCGGACATATTTCGGCAAAAGCATAGAGAGCTTGTTGTGTTTGTCGCCAAAGGGTAGTTCGGTCAACATGCAAGTGAGCGGCTAACTGAAGGCTGGATTTACGTGTCGTCTTTGGAGTCAGATAGCTCTCAACTAAAATGATCCGGTAGTCTTCATTCTCTATAGATTCGATAGCGCCTTCACAGCACGCTATATAGTACAGCTCGTCAGCGTGCGATACGAGCTTTTCCTCGGCTTTGTTTCCATAGCTAGGTGACTTGGGCATGCCGTCCATCACGGGGCTTCTGAGCGCTATTTTGGTGCGTTGAGCGAGCCGCTTATGATGCCAGTAGTTCCCCAAGACCTCTTTGGCGTTTTCAATTGTTTTATCATGATCAATTGGGCTAAAATATCTCGTTGCTCGCACCACTGCGTCCACTCCTTATGGTATAATTAAATTTGTAAAAGTTTGGGGAAACGGCGTGCCGTAATGGTGCGCTTTTTTTGATGCTTTTAAATGTACTTTCAACATGTGCGTTTGCTATACTGATTAAGGAGGCAGCCTCTATTGTGACGAAATTCATTACTTACATCTCTTAGCTTAATCTGCCTCCGGCGCGTCCTTCATCAGACGCGCTTTTTGTTTACCTGAACTAGAAGGCAGCAAGCCATTGTTCAATCGTTGCAGCGGCCGCATTGAAGACTGGATAAAGTGATTTTGCGAATTCGTCCATTGTTCGCTCATGTTTCCTGCGTTCATACCTAATGCGCGCTCGCATGACTGCTCGATGCCGATCATTCATTTCATTTTCCTCTTTTCCAGTTAGCCCACATCCACATTGCAACACATGCAATGAGCAACATGACGGCAATCATTGCTTTCCCTCCAGCCTGCGTCCGCACATCGGACAATAATTGATCATGATTGGATCATCGACCTCAGCATTATCAAAGCCAACAGCTTCGCATGTGTGTATTGCTGCACCGTTTATTTTTTTAGGCTCGATTCTATCCCATTCATTTCCACCCGTCATACCGATTCGAAGGAAGTTGCCAAGCTCTGATTCAATAAGCTTATGTGGCTCATGACAATATGGACAGTTTTTCTGGTTCTCCGTAAAGGGGGTCGAATTCGACCCCTTTTCCACTTTTTCAGTCATTGCTTTCCCTCCAGTAGCTCCGGATTCTCTCTGAACTTAATCTCTCGTTTCATCTTGTACCTCCAGAAGCACGACAACCTTGCCGCCCCAATCATGTGCTGTTTTGTAGGGGTCGGCCTCTCCCTTTTCTCCGTACCACTTGATGGCTCCTGACAGATCTGATGTCTGTCCTTTTCCGCCCCATCCGGAATTGCAAAGGTATTTGCCGCTCGACATACGGATAACCTTTATTTCTATTTGTTTCATCTCTCCGCCTCCAATTTCACGATTTCTCCGTTTTCCTCAACAATCCATGATTCCAGCAACCATGCACGGACAACGGCTACTTGGTTGTCAGCCATCCAGCGTTGCCAATCATAAAGGCCATTAATCCCCACCGCTGAGATGTTATCTTCAAGGTGCCAAAATACGTCTAGCAGTCCCCACTTGCCGGGTGCCTTTGCTTTCCTGATGTATTCACCGACCGCTTCCGGAATCACCGGCAGATCATCTGGCAAGGCAGCATCATATTCATCAAGATAATTTGGCTCATCGTCACAGTAGTATGGGCTTCCGGTTTCATCGGTGTATGCGTCATAAACCTCGGCGTAACATTCTGCCAATTTCTCCAACACGTCCCGCTTCGTCTCATTTCCTGTCATATCCTGTCACCTCTCCAGTTTCCTCAACGCGCCACATTCCGCGGCTCCATGCTTCTGCAAAAACACTTTCACTATTTTCAATATAATCAACTACTGAAAAGTCATCGCTGGTAGAGTCTACTGATTCAAGTTCGTCACGTAAAGACAAGGAATCATGACTGCCTTTTATTTCCTCTGATACCGCTAATGGTATTGTGGGTAAATCATCTGGCAAGGCGGTGTCATAACGTTTCTTGTAGTCATATAGTGTTTCCCTAGGCCAGCCATTGAAGAACACCTGATAGCCAGCAAGACGATTCCAAACCGCCTCGAACACGTCTCGCTTCGTCTCATTGCTCATAGTTTGACTATCTCCCCTGTTTCCTCAACGCGCCAGACACCTGACAAGTATGCATGGGCGAACGTTTCCGAGTTGTAATCTTCAAACGCCCATTCAGCGTAGCTGTTATATTTGCTTCTAACCTCTCCAAGTGCACTTACAAGGTCTGCCCTGACTGACTTCATTATTTTGAGAAACTTTCCAATTCTTTTTGGAAGCACCGGAATATCATCTGGCAAAGCCGCGTCATATCTTTTCAGGTATTCCTTGTACATTTCATAGTCAAGCCCAGCACATTCATCAGCAACCTTGTTGAACACGTCCCGCTTCGTCTCATTGCTCATCGTCCTTCTCCTTCTCTCGTATGAAGTGGTCAAACTTCTTGCGCATGTTTGCAGGCGTGTCAACGTCAACTGTATTAGACTTAATCGCTGCCGCTTTAATCCGAAACATATCCCGTTCCGTGATTGTCACAGTCGCAGTCTTCAAGGACATCACGTCAATCCAATATTCCAATTTAAGCTGGCCGTCATGCCCAATGTAAATCTCGGTTAGGTCAGTGAGCTTTACCTTCTGACCACTATCCAACTTAATCATTGTCATCGTCAGTCACCTCTTCTTTTTCGCAGTCTTGCAAGCCGTAATGCTCGATCTCTGATTCAGTGAACTTTCCACGAAGTTCTTTATCCGCGGGGCAAATCGTCAACAAATCTGTATCGCCAGACTTGTAATACCAAGCCTCTTTGGTATGTGGTACCTTGACGTTGTACTTCTTCTCCTTTGCCACGGTGTAGCCGTTGACGTAGGCATTCATCAGTAGCTCTTCTAAGCCATCATAATCATCAGTTTTCATAGAAATATATGATGCTGGAAATTTATACTTATTTGCATCTTCAACGATTTTGGCTTGTTTCTCGCTCAGCACTACCTTTTTAGGCTCCTCAGCGAACGTGACAACGTGGCCACCAGAGTTTCTTGCCACTTCGGTTGCTAAATCTTTATCGAGCGTTACTGGCACATCAACATTCGAGAAACTCAAAAATCCGTTTGTTTCACCAAAGTCCCAGTATTTGCCTTCAGCGTTCTTAACCGCGCACATTTTTACTTCGCTCATTTTTCGTCCTCTACTTTCGTAAGCTTGTACAAAATTCCTTTGGTGTCCACGTAAACCGGCTCACCGGTCACTTGGCTGATGTAAACATCGTCTACTTCGTTTTCCATGAGTCGGCCTCCTTCAATCGATTTCTTCGACTTCAACTCTCGGGTTAGCTTTGTCAATAAAGAACCGATCTCGCAGTTCTACAATGTGATCCCAGTTGTCGTTTTCTAAAAATTCAGCCTTTTGCATGCCGTCGAAGATAAACTTGTGCTGAAACGCGATGTTGTCCGGGTCTGTTCGCTTGTCATACCAGTACCAGTCGAAACTTAGAGGTTTTCCCCATTGAAATTTCACGCCCTGATTCATCGCTTTTCTCACAGCCAACATTACCGTTTCCGTTGCTTGTTTCTTGACTTTTGCTCCGCCGAACATGTTGCCTCGTTCAACATTGATGTACTGGTTAAGAGTCATGAGGGGCAATGGAATAATAATCCTGTTCACGCCGGCTTCACGTCCTTCAGATAGTATTGACGTTGCTTGCCGTCAACCATCTCAACCGTTGTGATTAGCTCTTTGGGTGCCTTGCCATCAAAAGCAACTGGCTTGTTGATGGCAAGGCTTGCACCTCTGGCATTGTATCGTTCAATCCTGATGATTCGTGCCACACCGCCGAGATCACGCACGCCCATGAATACTCGATCAGGAACCATAACCAGATCACCGACCATCATTTTTGTTTTAATTGCTTGCATTTGAAGATTCCTCCTGTAGTTTCTTGTATTATTCATCGCTAAATGTCTAACGACTAACAATCTCTTCACGGCCGTTGTTACGGCTTGGCAACTTGATCTGGAATTCTTTAGCAACTGCCTGAATAAACGGCCGTGATTTTCCAACACGTTTTGCAACCTCTGTTAGTGTTTTGCTCTTGCTTGCCGCCTCAGCAACTTTCACTGCATACTTCTTACGGTTAGCTTTCCCACGTTTGTTTACAGCCTTGATGCTGCTGATCAGTGCCACTGAAGGCATATCTCGATTATCAATACCGGTTACCGCACGTTTCTCGACAATCGCTTTCTTTGATACAACAATCCGGTTATTGAACTCCTGTTTCTCTATTTTTGAGAATGCTTCGCTTTCAGAAATGTCTAGCATCACGGCTTTTTCATAGCGCTTATGCAATTCTGCCTTGAAGTCGCGCCACACTTTGTCGCCTTGCTTGTAAAACCGCACTGTTACTTGTGTCATGCTTTCTTCTCTCCTTGCTTATCAGGCCTTAGTTCGTCAAGGCTAACGCCTAGAGCGTCTGCAATTCGTATCATCGTTGAAAATGACGGATCTTTGCTTTGACCGGTTTTGATTGAATAAATAGTTGTTGGATTTTTATACCCAGCAACTCTGGAAAGTTTCCTGATACTGTAGCCTTTTTTGTTCATAATTTTTTCGATGATGTACCACATATTGATTCTCCTTCGGGCTAATGTACGATATGTTGTTTTTATCAGTGCACTATCGTATGCTTAACATGTACGAGTGCTAGTACACCCGTAACTATCATGTTAGGAGGCAAATAATATGGCTAATAAAACAACCTCGAGAAGAGCTGCTTCTGCAGCTTCCGCTGTCTTGCGTGATCGTCGCACTAGCAAGACTTCTAAAACGGCCGCTGCCAGCGCATTAGCTCAACGTTCCAAGAAAAAGTAGTCACACAGTCATACTTTAATTACTCCTTTAGGGTCTAAGGTTTCCCTGAGGGAGTTTTTTGTCATTTTTATTAAAATGGCAAATCATCATCTTGGATGTCTATCGGCTGGCCATTATTAGCAAACGGATCCGTGGTATTCGCTCGTGAAGCATTTGGAGTCGTTTGACTCGCGTTTGTGGTCGTGGTTGCTGATGCATTGGCTGTTTGCTGTGATTTAGGGCTGTTCTGAGACGTCTGTCGTGACTCAAGCAAAGCGAAATTATCAACGATTACCTCGGTCACAAACACTTTCTGCCCTTGCGCGTTATCATACGTGCGCGTTTGAATATGGCCTTCCACACCAACCAAGGATCCTTTTTTGGTGAAGTTTGCAAAGTTCTCAGCCGACTTGCGCCAGATCTGGCAATTTACGAAATCAGTTTCTCGTTCTCCGTTTTTGCTCTTGAATTTGCGATCAACTGCCAGCGTGAACGAGCCGACAGCGGTTCCACTTTGTGTGTAGCGCAAGTCAACATCTCTTGTCAGCCGGCCTGTTAGTGAGACACTGTTTAGCAATATGCTTCCTCCTAATTCTTTTCGCCGAGCTGATTGAGCTGTTCAAGTTGTTCGGCCAGCTTGGCACGCTGTTCGGGCGTCACTTCATGCTTTGGTTCCTGATATCCAGGCTTTAACCAATCAGGTTCTTTATCAACGCGCTCTGGCTTGCCGTAACGCTGTGGACCCGTGTAGTTAGCCCTAGCCGTTTCTTCGTGTTTTTTTGATTCTGCTTCAGCTTGCTCAACAGTCTTAATTTTTCGCTCTGTATAGCCGTCAAATACTTTCGCTAAATATCGATCAGCGCCTTTTGCTTTGACATCTTTACGGGCTGCATACTTAATGACCCAGCAAACCAAATCATCGCCAAAATTACCGATCCACTCTTCCAAATCTTGAGTAGCAATGGCATTGGGAAATCCCCAAACGTTTTGCCAGAGCAAACGCGCATTCTCGTGTACACGAACGCCCGCCTGGCTGTCTGTTTTATTTTTATTTACTTTACTTTCCTTTACTTTACTTTGTGTATTAATGTCGTCATTAACACCATATGAATCGGAGTTACTGTCTGCATTAATCCAATACAATGTTGGTTTTTGCGATTTTCGTCTTTTGGTGGCATCAGTGAACGTTTCTTGGATGCGCTGACTGGTCAAAACGTTGTCCGACAGGAACAGGTCTTTATTGAAAGTCCCATACTCAATCAGACGTTTGACCACTAGCCCCACCAACTCACCAGTCGCACCACTGACACGATTGACAAGCTGGTTTTTAGCTAGCTCGGTCCACTCGAGGTAATAGCCTTTGCGGTAGATCGCCGCGAGCAGATAAATGAAAATCAAAACACCCTTTGGTCCAAATTCACCGGTAATTGCCTCTGTCTTTTCGTTCGTTGCAAAATCAACATCGAATGGAAAGTAATCAAGTCCTTCTTTTACTGGTCTTGCCAAGCGATCATCTCCTATTCAATAAGATCGTAAAGACTAATGATCTGTTGGAGGTGCTTGGTAGCACGACAGTATTCGCAGTGCTCACATCGATGGGGTTTTTCCTGTCCGTTTTTAACTGCTTCAATCCGTGGCTGAAGTTCCTTCACCCTTTCCAACCAATAATCGAGCAAGTCTTGCGGAATTGAGACAGCAGCCTTATCAGGTGGATCTTGCTTCGAAACTGCGATGATCACCGGCACCGCCTGCACCCCGTATTGCTGTCGGACTAGCTCTTGATAAACGGCCATCTGGAGTGAATAGTTATAAGCTTCAATAAATGAGCCGTAACGCCGTTCATCAGGCAAATAGAAGCGCTTGTTGATGTCCATGGTCGTCTTTAGGTCGGCAAAGTATTTGTGATTTGTTGGAAGACAATCAAGTTTGCCTTTCCACATCACGCCACCAATCTCACCACGTACAATGACTTCCTTCTTGCCCTGATAGAACTCTTTGAACATCGGGTCCGTTCGGAGCGTTTTAATCATGGCATCAGCCATTTGGTATTCCTTCTTAAGCTGGCCTTTTGTGGCACCACGTGTTGAGATGATCTCTGGATGCTGTGCTTTGAATTTTCTGTGAGCATAACGGCTTTGAAAGTAGCTATGAAGATAGTTACCGACAAGTAAGGCCGTTGGGTCTCGCTTAGGTTTCCATTCACCTTTCATTTCAGCCAGTGCTTCAGCCTCGCAAGCCATGAACTTTTTGAACCACGTTGGTGACTCGTACTGCCAATCCATGCGATTGCTGTAGTAGTTCCTACTTGTTAGCTTGGCCTTGGAAGAGATTTGCGACTTCTTTGTCTGTGACTGGTTGATGTTCAGATCGTTCTGCTTGTTCTGACTCTCTTGGTTCGTCCTGATCGGCATCTGCAACATGCTTTTTATCCTCCTTCGGTTTGCTATCAATCAAATCATCAAAGTTAGGTGTTACATCTATCGGCTCCGAGTTATCGTATTCATCAGCTGTGGTATCGTTTACGGCCCCAAGCAACAGGTCATTGTCTGAGCTGGAGTTGATGAAAAACTTGGCAGCACGATTAAGCACCGTGCGTTTAGCCATTTCTTCAGGGAATTCTTGTTGTACCTTCTTGGTCTTCGCATGGCTCCAGCTTTGATCAATCTGTTTTTTTGTCATGATGGTGAAATTCTCGGTGCCGTTGTTGTCAACAATCACCGCAAAAGCACCGGCAATTGGATTATCTTGGTTTTCAATGCGTGGTTCGAAGACTTTCACAACCGTGCGTCCCCTATCAGAACCAATTTGAAAGTTGTCGCCTTCTCGAACAACTTCAGCCCAAACGTCTTTGACGTTGTCAAGCCTTTTCAAGATTGCTAAGCTTCCGAAATATGAGCGCATCAGTGTTAAGTCTTTGCCATAAGGAATGAAATAGACCTGATTCTTCGCAGGGCTTAAACCCTGAATAACCATATTGAGCAACGCCTTTGCCTGTGATTGTGGGCTTGTTTTGTCTAAAAGCGACGGGCCCTTGCTATTATCAGATAGTGTTAGCCAAGCCGAGTTCAGGGCATTACTGGGACTATAATTGGCCGGAAGCTTCAAGCCCTCATTCTTCTGCATTTGAGTGATACGGTTGTTCACGCTTGCTACAATTTCATTAGCCATGTTCAAATTCCTCCTAGTAGTCGGCGGCAATCGCTACACCGCTGAGTTCGTGCAAAATATACTTTCGAATTTCGGCAGGATCATCTTTGATCGTATCGCCTTCTGGGCCAACATTCGTGATGATTTCATCGCCTGAGTAAATCGGATCGCCTTTCCAATCAGTGCGGACTTTTTTTATATCCATTTCACTTCGCCGCCTTCCGTGATAAACTAGGAGTGAAAATAATTTTGCTTAGATCTTTGCTTCCCGTGGTTGCAGCCACGGGATTTTTTTGTGCGCATTTGTTGAGCATCCGTTGACTAAGTTCGAACATCCAAAGCCAACCGCTATCTCCGTGGCTCTTGTAAATCACGTTCTCGGCTTGATCATGAATGTCTTGCCAATATGCCTTCGTGTCACGCATAGTTCTTCCTCCTAACGTGTCCATTGTTTCCAACCTCCTACTGCTGTGGCACCGATCATGATGCCAACCAGAGTTACAAGCAGATACTTCCAAAAGGCTGATGATGGGTCGAACAGCACCGACATGATTGCTTCTAACATTTGTTAGGCCTCCTATTGTCGTGCAAACCAACGCTCCATCTTCTCAGGCTCAACTCGCTGTGTTTTACCCGGTCCAACGAATGGAGCGCCACGCTTCTTCCAACGGCTCACTGTCGCAGCAGAAACCTGGTAGTGTGCCATGACATCTTTTGGCGTCCAATAAATTTTCGGTTTAAATGGCTTGCGTGTCCTTTGCGGCTTAGTGGGATCGATCAGTGTGAATTCTTGTTCCATGCCTGCTCATCCTTCCTCATATAATGAAGTTTCTGATAATGTGGGAGCCTTTCGCTGAAAAGATCCATAATTGAGATGCCTAGCATTTCACAAATGGCATTCAGCTCGGTTAGATCTGCGACTGTGCTATCCAATTTTTCGAATGCGTATGCTTTCAAGTTTTTAGCGTCATCGCGTGTAAAGTTGGGGTCATTAGCAAGGCCCTCAATGTCGTGCTTGATGAAAGAAGCTTTCTCCTCGTCTTCTTCTCGTTTATCGGTGAATAAAAGCCCGCGTAAATCGTGGTATATTCCGTCACCGCTAAACAGCTTAGGGATTCCTAGAAACAAGTTAGCCATTTCATAGCTTAGTTCGCTGTCATTCATCGAATTGGCAATGTCAGTAGCCTCATTTGCTCTAATGGGAGTTCCATGAAAATAGTTGTTGATCGTTGAGTGCCCTAATTTTGCTGCATAAGCGATCACCTTCTGTGGCGTGTTGGTTCTAGTAGCGAACCTATTCAAAGGGCTACTAATTGTTGCTTTCATACGTTCCACTTCCTTTAAAAGATGAAATATTGGT
The DNA here is from genome assembly GCF_053819265.1 of Lacticaseibacillus sp. 30. Lineage (NCBI taxonomy): Bacteria > Bacillati > Bacillota > Bacilli > Lactobacillales > Lactobacillaceae > Lacticaseibacillus > Lacticaseibacillus sp. 30. Next base: position 2,595 of record NZ_JBSOQX010000007.1, on the reverse strand, counting down.
GGATATTGATTCATGCTATAGAAGGCTATGATTAACCCATAGCAAGTTGATCAGCGTCTTCAGCTAGCCATTCGTCAACGTGGCCCTTCAACTGCTCGTCAGGCATTTGTTCGAATGCAAAGGCCGGAATCTCTGGGTAGACGCGGGTCAAAAAATCAATCATTGCTTCACGTGTCATATGGCTCACCTCCTTAACTTGAAAACTGACTATTGTGTGATTGCCTCCATCCAAGTGCGATAATTGCATCGAATGGAGGTGATTAAAATGCCAAAACGAGTCAGCGTTACAAGCGAAAACAAGTCAGGGCGTAATGAGAAGTTTCATGACAACTTCACCGGAAAGAACATGAATCGTTCTCAGTTTGTACAAGCCATACAGAATGGCGAGTATAAAAACTACACCGTTAGAAACCTGCATGGCTTAAAAACTCCAGCATCTAAGCCAGACAGCACCACTAACAACAACCTTGATTAATCATCGCTTGTAAAACGTGCATCTTTCTCGTTATCAACAAAGTGTACGAAGAATCCTTTGGCGGTAATGCAATCTGATGCGCTTATCGAAGCAATTAACTCGTTATTTCTGGTCACATTGATCATTGCGTATGGATGTCCTTTAATGATCAGCTTTGACGGGTTTTTGGAGGTCTCTGCTGGTTCCGACCAATCAGTAGAGATCTTTTTAATCCCATCAGCGTCAATTTCAATCCGCTGGTATGGATTTCCTTGTTCTTGCAATATTTCTGCAATGCGCAATGCGTGCTGTTTGAGTTCTTCGTTCATTTGACTACCTCCTTTCGCTGGGCAGGACTATGTTTACTTAAAGTTGACTGATATTCCAAAAAAATAAGATCCGGCTTCGTTTTTAATGCAGTGGCAATTTTGAATGCCAATTCATAGCTAACACGGCGTTCTCCGCGTTCGATCAATGAATAATATCCTTTGCTAATGCCAATCATATTTGAAATATCTTGCATTGTAAGATGAAATTCCTTGCGGCGTTCTTTTAGCTTTTCGTTCAAATGATCACCTCCTAATCAACTTTATGTAAACACTATAATCTACAATTAGTAAACTGTAAACTCAAAAAGTGAACTTTTTTTAAACTTTGTTGAGTTTACAATTTGTATACACTATCCTATTCCTATGAGGTGATATGATGAGCTTCGGAGAAAGACTAAAAGAACTTAGGAACGAAAAGAAGATGACCCAATCTGATGTCGGAAAAATTATAAATGTCAGCAAAGCGTCTGTCTCTTTATATGAAAAGAACGAAAGAACCCCTGACCAAGATTCTATTAAGAAACTGGCTCGTTACTTTAACGTTTCTACTGATTTTTTGCTTGGAGTTACTGACGTTCGCTCAAAACCGGAGCAAATAGACATATCAGATTCAAAAAATGATACCATCATGACTTTTGAAGGTCGCCCCATTCCGCCTGAAGATCTTGAGATAATCAAGAGACTTCTTCGAGGTGGCAAACATGATGACTGAATTTACCAGCGAGATGCTGAGAGAAGTTTTAAACTATGGATTTGACCGTGGAGTCGGGGCTGAGCTGACATATAAGCTAAAACCGTACACTCCGTCAGTTTCTAATCCTGAAACGCGTTGGATTGCGGTTAATATGAATTGGCATGAACCAAAACAATTGCCCTATCAAGCGGCACACGAAATAATGCATGTTCTACACCAAGATCCAGCTTGTCTGTATTTTTATTCAGCATCAAAGAATAGCATTGAAGGTGAAGCTAACATTGGGGGAATTCACATCCTGGTTCCTTTATATTTTGCTGGCATTGATAAAGAAGACGCCAATCTGAATCAGTTTATGAAAGCGTTTGATATTCCGGCGTCAATGGAAGATGCTGCTTCAGAAGCGATAAAAGGTTTTTATATATAACTGATTGTTAGTCCAGACACGGAAGACGATAAAAGCTGAAAATTATTTATGGAGGAAAACAAAATGGCAAAAAAGGTAATGGGTGCTGACGGCAAGCAGTATAAGGTAAAGAAGCCTTTTTACAAGCGCGTTTGGTTTTGGGTATTAGTTATTATTGTGGTAGCAGCGATTGGCGGCGGCCTCAATAATAAGGGGAAATCAAGCAGCGAATCCACAGAAAAAACGGCAGTTAGCAAAACGGATAAATCATCTTCAAGTACATCAAAAAAGGACAGCGGCAAGATTACTCGTGCAGACTTTGACAGCATCACTCTGGGTGATTTGATGCAAAACGGCAATGGTGGTGCCAAATTAGATGATTTAAAAGCCAAGTTTGGTAACCCATCTTCTACCTCAAGCAGTACCACAAACGGAGTTAAAACTGATCTTGTCACTTGGACTAATGTTGAGGGCGGCTTGGGAGCTAACGTGATTGTCTCCTTTACCGATGGAAACGCGTTCAGCAAAAATCTTACAGGCTTCAAGTTAAGCCGCAAGCAAAAGATCACTTTGGCAGATTTCAATGCATTCCAAGACGGAACGAAGTACACTGACTTCACCTCAAAATGGGGACAACCTGACTATTACAATGAAAGCCTGATCGGTGGTCAAAAGAATGTTGTGGCCGGTTATACATCTGGTGTAAAAGGTG